>JALYMV010000234.1 GCA_030773575.1 Actinomycetota bacterium | reverse complement strand
CCGTCGTGCTGCTCGCCGGCGCTGCGCTCGTCGCCACCCGGCGTTCGCGGCTCGCGGCGGCGCTCGGAGCAGCGGCCTTCGGGGCGGTGGCCGCGTCAGGGCACGCCGCCTCCGCCAGTCCCCGGGTGCCGAGCGTCGTCAACGACTGGCTGCACCTGCTTGCCGGCGCCGTGTGGCTGGGCGGCATCGCGCTGATCCTGATCGTCTGGGCACCGGCCATGCGACGGCATCGCGTGGCGGCGCGCGACGTCCTGGCTCGCCGGGTGCTGCCGGCGTTCGGCCGCGTCGCCCTCCCGGCCTTCGTACTCGTCAGTGCCACCGGAGTGCTGAGCCTCTTGACGCAGCTCGGCGACGTCAGCGCTTTGTGGCAAACCGCGTACGGCCGGGTCTTGGCGGTGAAGATCGCCCTGGTCGGCCTGATCGCCGCGATGAGCTACGTCCACGCCCTACGGCTACGACCCCGGCTGATCGGCGGCGGCAGCGCCGGCGACCGTGCGGCCCGCCGCCACTGGCGGCTCGTGCGCTCCGAACCCGCGCTGGGGGCCGCAGTTGTGGGAGCAGTCGCGCTGCTGGTGGCCTTTCCGCTCCCGCCGCGGCAGCTCGGCGAAGCTCAGAATGCGGTCGCCGCGGCCCCGCCGTGCGATCCCTGCCCGCTCCCGGCGCCCGCCGCCGACGAGCTGGCTGTCGCCGAGAACGCCGGCAGGAACGTCGTCGCCGCCTGGATCCGGCGCGACGGCGCCACCGTGCGTGGCACGGTCCGCGTGACCGACCTTCGCGGCAAGCCGTCAGGCGCGACGATCGCCGTCGCCGGTGCACGTCAGCGCGCGTGCGGGCGTGGCTGCGCCGAGTTCGCGGGCGCCGCGGGCGACCGTCTCCGGGTGGCGGTGCGCGAGCGTGGGGGCACACACGTCGCCGTAGTTCCCACCCGCTGGCGACCGGACGCGAGCGCCCGCGCGGCCCGACTGCTCGACCGGGCGCAGGCCGCGATGGGCGCACTGCGCAGCGTCCGGCAGGCCGAGGTCGTCACCAGCGGACCCGGCTCGCTCGCCCGCACCGAGTACACGCTCCGCGCGCCCGACCGGATGGCCTTCGCGACGGGCACGGGCCTCATGAGCGTGGTCATCGGTGAGCGCGAATGGATGCGTTGGCCGGACAGCGCGGAGTGGCAGCTCTCGTCAGACGGCCAGGGAGCGCCCTTCTCGACGCGCCGGTGGTTCCGGTGGACGCCCTACGCGCGGCATGTGCGGTTGCTCGACGAGCGCCGCCGCCACGGCAGACGCATCAGCGAGCTCGCGCTGTTCGACCCGGGAACGCCGGTCTGGATCCGCATGACCGTCGACACCGCCACGGGCCGCGTGCTCCGCGAGCGCCAGATCACGAAGGCGCACTTCACGACGCAGCGCTACCGCGGATTCAACTCAGAGGTGGACATCGAGCCGCCGACGACGGGCGATGGCGGCTGAGACGCTGGGCGTTCATCGGGCCATGAATCCCATCTCGTGGCCCACTGGCGCATGAAACGAGCGCAATTTGCGAGTTTCGGCATGCACCACCCCGGGTGCGCCGAGAGGATGCTCGAACCGGGGCGACACACGGTTGACGTCACGCGCCGCAACCGCAACGCAGAAATGCTTGGCGTTTCCGCAATGCATGCATTACCGTCGCTCGCGTGGCGTGGGACATCTACTTCACCGCGGTCGCGGAGGAGTGGATCCTCGCCCTCGACGACAACGACTACACGGCGATGATGGCGGCGATCGAACTTCCCGAAGAACAGGGTCCCACCCTTGGCCGGCCTGCGGCTGACCGGATCGAGAGCTCGCGCCACCACAACATGAAGGAGCTGCGTTCCTTCGGCGGGTACCTCCGAGCGCTGTTCGCGTTCGACCCGGAGCGCCGGGCGATCGTTCTGCTCGGCGGCGACAAGCGCGGCGACTGGGCCGGCTGGTACGAGCGCAACATCCCGATCGCCGACGACCTCTACGACGAGCACCTACGCAGCCTCGAGGAGAGCTGAAAACCATGGCAACCCGCAGCCTCAAGGACATCCGCGCCAAGCGGCCGCTCATCCCGGACGCCCGCAAGCGCGTCGACGACATCAAGCGCGCCATGCAACTCGAGATCGCGCTTGTCGAACTGCGCGAGCTGCGCGGCGCCACCCAGACCCAGATCGCCGACAGCCTCGGCACGTCGCGCCCGAACGTCGGGCGTATCGAGAAAGAGCTCGACGTCCGGCTCTCCACCCTCGAGCGCTACGTCGAAGCACTCGGCGGCAAGCTCGAGATCCGCGCCGTCTTCGACGACGCCGACATCAAGCTCACCGCCTGAGCGTGCTGCGGAAGGTCATCCGACGGCGACGACAGCCGACGTCTCCGTAGCGAAGGGCGAGAGGAATGCTCCGCCAGCGCGGCTGGTTCGTCATCGGAGTGAGGGTCGTGCCACGGCTCGGCTGCCTGCCAACCACCTCGCGTGGTGGGAGCGTCTGCGCCTGCGGTGTTGTTCAGCGGCGGTTGCGGCGGCGTGCGGCCCGCTGTGCCTTTCGCCGGTCGCGAGCGCGCCGGTCGCCGCGGGCGCGGGGGCTCGGTGCGGGCTCACGCGGCGGTCCGACCTCGGCGACGATCTCCTCGACCAGCCGCCTGCCGACGGCGTGCTGGGCCTCGTGCGCATCGATGCCGTGCTCGAGCAGCGCTTCGAACGCGAGCCAGCCCTCGGGCGGATCGTCGTGGAGCAGGCGGTCGGCCACCACTTGGTGCATGAGCAGGTGCAGACGCGGGTTGACGGCCTCACCGTCGATGATCACGACCTCCTCGCCGGCGTCGATCGCGGCCGCGAGCTCCGGGTGCGCGAGGCGGATGAGCTCCGCGCGGTCGTCCTCGTCGGTGGGATCGAGGCCGGGCGGCGCGCCGCCGGGCACGGGTGGCAGCACGATCGCCGCGCGCTCGGGGTGCAGGCCCGGCGGGGGTGGGGGCTCGGGA
>JALYMV010000233.1 GCA_030773575.1 Actinomycetota bacterium | reverse complement strand
GGCCGCCGTCGAGCCTCGCGGGCGCGGTCCGCGCCGACGTGGAGGCGATCCGCCCGGGCGGCTGCGAGGCGTACGCCGGGCCGAACTGCAGCGTGGTGGCGATCCGGCTCCTCGACGGGCCCAACCGCGGGCGGCGGTCGTTCATCACCCTCAACGACGATCGCTTCACGCCGGACGTCGAGGCGGGCGACCGCGTCCGGGTGACCCGCAGCCGCGCGGACGCTTCGGGGCCCGAGCCATCGGGCGGCGCGGACCTCGAGCGCCCGGAGACCCAGCCCTACGCCTTCGTGGACTTCGAGCGCCGGACACCGCTCGCAGTGCTCGCGCTGATCTTCGGCGCCCTGCTCGTCGTCCTCGGCCGGTGGCAGGGCGTCCGCGCGCTGGCCGGCCTCGGAGTCAGCCTCGTCGTCGTCGTGCTCTTCGTGGCGCCCGCGATCCTCGAGGGCCGTGCTCCCCTGCTCGTCGCGGTGATCGGCGGCCTCGCCGTGATGGCCGCCACCATGGGCCTCACCCACGGGATCGGCCTCAAGAGCCAGGCGGCCCTCCTCGGCACGGCCCTGGCGCTCATCCTGATCGCGGTGCTCGGGACGGTCGCGGTCGACGCCGCGCAGATCACGGGGCTCTCCGAGGAGACCTCGCTGCTGCTGAGCGCCTCGAGCGGCCGGGCGGTCTCGCTGCAGGGCCTCGTGCTCGCCGGCCTCGTGATCGGCGCGCTCGGGGTGCTCGACGACATCACCGTCTCGCAGGCGTCGACGGTCCTCGCGCTGCGGCGCGTCAACCCGGAGCTCGGGGCGCGCCGTCTCTACGACGAGGCGCTGGGGGTCGGCCGCGACCACCTCGGCGCGACGGTCAACACGCTCGTGCTCGCCTACGCGGGGGCCGCGCTCCCCGTCCTGCTGATCTTCTCCTACCAGGGGGTCGGGTTCGACGGGGCGGTGAACTTCGAGTCGGTGGCCGCCGAGGTCGTCGCCACGCTGGTCGGCTCGATCGGGCTGATCGCGGCCGTCCCGCTCACCACCGCGCTGGCCGCGACGCTCGCCGTCCGCCTGCCCGCCGCCGCGCTCCCGGCGGGCGACGGCCACGGCCACGCGCACTGACGCGGCGCGGCTCCCTCAGCGCCGTCGCAGCCAGTCCGAGAACCGCTCGCCCGCGTCGGCGAGGCTGCCGCCCGCCTTCTCGACGCTCTCCCCCGCCTCCTTGAACGCCTTGCGGAAGCGGTCGGAGTAGAACTCGGCCGCGTCGCCGGCCTCCTCGCGCGGGCTCGCGGCCTCCTGGTCGCGCGTGCGGTATTCACCGCCGGCGATGCGGTCGTACTCACCCGACTGGACCCAGCTCATGACCTCCCGCCCCCGGCGGACGGGGTGGGCGTGGGTGAGCGAGAGCTCCGTGCGCAGCCGCGCGAGCTTGTCCCAGCCCGAGGACCAGTCCTCGTAGTCGCGGGCCTGCGCCATGAACGCGTCGAGGTTGAGCTTGCGCGACGGGACGCCCGCCGCGAGGACCATCAGCGTCCGGCAGGTGATGCGCGGGTCCCGGTTGACCAGCGTCGCCGCGCGGTCGCAGGAGAGCTCGGCCGCGCGGAACCACTCGAGCAGCGCGTAGCGGACGGCGACCAGCGGCAGCCCCGCCAGCACCGGCATCCGCGCCGCGCCGGTGAGGTTGAGCAGGATGAGCAGCGCCGTCTGGTAGAGGACGTGGTCG
Organism: Actinomycetota bacterium; assembly: GCA_030773575.1. Classification (GTDB taxonomy): domain Bacteria; phylum Actinomycetota; class Thermoleophilia; order Solirubrobacterales; family Solirubrobacteraceae; genus JACCYI01. Next base: position 1,045 of record JALYMV010000233.1, on the reverse strand, counting down.
GAGAGGATGTGGCCGGCCTCGTGGGCGAGGACGGTGCGGACCTCGGGCTCGTCGAGCAGGTCGAGGGTGCGCGAGTGCAGCACCACGATCGGCTTGCCCGCGCCGATCGCCATCGCGTTGGCGATCGGGAACTGCGTCAGGTAGAGGTCGTAGACGTCGGGCAGGTCGAGGCGGGTGGTGGCGGCCACGTGGTCGGCCCAGGTCTCAGGCAGCTGCTCGGGCCCCAGCCGCAGCGACCCGGCCAGGAACTGCTGGCGCAGCGCCCGCTCGTACTGGAGCTCGATGAGCTTGCGGACCACGGTGTCGAGCATCGGGATCGACTTCAGCGCGGCGGTCGCGGCGCGGTCGGCGGGATGCTCGTAGGCCTTGGGAGAGATCCCCCGGAGCCGCTGGTCGTCGGGAAGAGGATCGCTCATGGCGCCGACGGTACTGGAGCCATGCTCAGCAGACCACCGGCTACCGTGGCGAGATGGACCACGAGGAGCTCCTCCGCCTGATCCGCGAGGAGGAGACGCGGCACGCGGGGATGAACGACGTCTCCGAGCTGCGCTCCGAGCAGCTCGACGCGATGCTCGAGGAGGCGGAGAAGATCGCCGACCCGCTCGAGCGCCAGCGCGCGAAGGGCTCGCTGCTCGTCACGAAGCAGCTCGAGCTCATCGGCCGCAACCACCGCGTCCAGCTCGACCGCACGGCGGCGCTCGAGGCGGCCGTCATCACGCTCGCGAAGCGGATCGCGGAGCTCGAGCGGCGGCTCGAGGAACGCGGCTAGACGTCCGCGCGCGCGGCGAGCCGCGCGATCACCTTGGAGAGCTGGCCCCCCTGCCAGGCCAGCGGCGAGGCGCCCTCGTCCTCCACGACGAGCTCGGCGCCGCCGATCGCCTCGGCGTAGCGCTCGCCGACCGCCAGCGGGTGCTCCGGGTCGGCCTCGTCGCGGTCGGCGACCACGGTGACGGGGACCGACACGGCGGCGAGCTCTTCCCACGCCCCGAACGCCCGCGCCCGCGGGACGGCCCGCAGCGCGTCGGCCACCGCGTCCGGGTGCGCG
>JALYMV010000232.1 GCA_030773575.1 Actinomycetota bacterium | reverse complement strand
GCTCGAAGTGGCGCGCGGCGTCCTCGTAGGCGAGCGACGCGGTCGCGTGCGCACCGGCCTCGGCGGCGTAGCGCAGCGCCCGCTCGCCTTCGCCGAGCTCGCGCGCGGCGAAGAAGTGCTCCGCGAGCTCGGCGGGTCCGACCGACAGCTCCAACCGCCTCGCCTCGAGGACCTCGCCCGCCTTCCGGTGCAGCCGCAGCCGCCGGCTCCGGCTCGTCGCCTCGTAGAGGACGGTTCGCACGAGCGCGTGCGCGAAGGAGAACCACTGGGGCGCACCCGGCAGCTCGACCAGGAGCCGCGCCGCGACCGCGGCCTCGAGCAGTTCCAGCACCGCGCCGTCGGCGTCGCCCTCGATCTCCTCGAGCACGGGAAGCCGGAACGCCATCCCGAGCACGGCGGCCGCGGCAAGCACCCGCGTCGCCTCGCCGGGCAGGCGCGCGAGGCGGCGCTCGATCAGCTCGGTCACCGCGCGTGGGGGGCCGAGTCCAGCGAGGGGATCGCCGCCGGGCGCGCCCTCGCCGCGGGCGACGACGGCGCGCAGCATTTCCTCCAGGAAGTAGGGGTTGCCCGCGGTCAGCTCGCGCAGGCGGGCGGCCAGCGCGAGGTTCTCCGCCCCGCCGCGGCTCGTGACCAGCGCCGCCGTCTCCGCGTCGTCGAGTCCCGCGAGCGACAGCTCCTCGAGGTGTGCCTCGCGACGCACGTCCCCGAGCAGCCGCGCGAGGTCGCCGGCCGGGGCTATGTCCGCGTCGCGGTAGGTGCCGAGCAGGAGCAGCCGGTTGGGCCGCGTCGCCCGGGCGACATGGCGCAGGAGCCGGAGCGCCGATCCGTCGGCCCAGTGCAGGTCGTCGAAGACGAACACGAGGATCCGGTCACGGCCGATGCGGGCGAGGAGCTGCGCCATCGCCTCGAACATCCGGTATCGCCGCGCGTCCGGCTCGGCGGGCAGCGGGCCGGCCTGCTCGGACACGGGTCGGCCGAGGTCCGGCATCCAGCGGCCGAGCTCCTCGAGCTCCGGGTTGGCGGCCGGTTCGAGCGCCTCGGGTGGGCTGGTGCCGATGTAGTGGCAGAGCGCCTCCACGAACGGCTCGTAGGAGAGCAACGGCTCCTCGCTGCTTCGGCCGTAGAGGACGGCCGCTCCGGCCGCGTGGGCCTCGCGGGCGAAGTGCGCGGCCAGCGTGGTTTTCCCGATGCCCGGTTCCCCGGTCAGCATCACGAACCGCCGCTTCCCGGCGCCCGCCGCCGCGAAGGCGGACCGCAGTCGCTCGAGCGCCTCGTGCCGGCCGACGAATCCCGCGTCGCCTGCGAGCGGCGCGGGCAGCGGCAGCGGCGGCTCGCCGTCCCCGTCCGTCGCGCGGTCGAGCGTAAGCAGCCGCTGGTGCAGGTCGAGCAGCGGCCGCGCCGGGACCGCGCCAAGGTCGTCGCGCAGGAGCGTGCGCACCCGGTCGAACACCCGGAGCGCCAGCGCGACGTTGCCCCGGGCGGCGTGCGCCTCCATGAGCAGGGCATAAGCCGACTCGCGGTAGGGATCGAGCTCCACCAGCTCCGTGGCGGCGGTCACGGCGGTCGCCAGCTCTGTCCCACCCACCTCGACGCTCGCGCGGGCCAGCGCCTCGAGCGCGTCGGCGCGAACCGCCGCCATCTCGTCCCGACGGCGGTCGACCCAGTCCGCCGACTCTCCGGCCAGCAGCTCCTGGCGGGTGATGTCGAGCGTGATCCGGGCGGCGCCGGCCGCTTCTGCGAACTGCGAGCAGGCGAGGGCGGCGAGCGCGGCGTCCCTCGCGGACATGGCCGTCTCGACGTCGACCCGGGCGTCGGGCCCGAGGTCGATCCGGAGCTCGCGGCGGCCCTCGAGACGGCCTTCGCCGAGGGTCCGCCGCAGTCCGGAGAGCAGTGTGTTGAGTACGCCGGATGGGTCCGCGGGGAGGTCACCGCTCCAGAGCGCGTCGGTCAGCCGCTCGCGGCTGACCGGGGCGTGCCGGTGCAGCACGAGGTAGGCGAAGAGGAGCCGCCCCTGGCGGCCCCGCACCCTGCCCTCCAGCCGCTCGCCGTCGATCTCGATGCGCAGCGGGCCGCAGAGGTCCACTCGGGCGGGTGTCCGCACAACCTCCACGCCGGTGAATGATGGCGTGCTCGCGCTCGACAAGCGAGTCGATCGACCGGGCCCGGTGCGTTCAGCTTTTGTTGAGAGCCCCGCCTTTTTGTTACCCGGGAACCTGCGCGGCTTGCGCAGGCAGCTTCGGACTAAGACCAGGAGGCTCGCAGTGCTGAGACGATGGACCTCGATTGCGGTCGCCGCGGCGGCGCTCGCGCTCCCGGGCGCGGCGCATGGCGCGACGATCAGCTTCACCGGTGACGTCCTCACCTACACGTCGACGGGAACGAAGAAGAACAACGTCTCGTTCCAGCGCGGCGTCCAGGACTTCTCGTGCACCACCCGTGGCGCCGCGCCGTGCCTGGAGATCTTCGAGGCCGGCGACGACACGATCACCGGCCCGTTGCCCGACCGCTGCAAGAGCGACGGCTCCGCGGCCAATCCCACGATCCAGTGCGACGTGCCCGCCTCGATCGTCGCCAACCTCGGGGACGGAGACGACGCCGCGGATGACTGGGACGGGCCGTCGATCATCAACGGCCAGGGCGGCAACGAGATCTACCTGAAGGGCGGCGGCGGCGACGACGCCATCAACGGCGGCCCGGGCAACGACGCGCTGTTCGGCGGCGACGGAAACGACACGCTCGACGGCGGCGACGGCGACGACTTCTTCGAGGGCTTCGGCGGCCTGTCGCCCGAGGATCAGGTGACGACCGGCGGGAAAGACGTCTACATCGGCGGGCCCGGCGCCAAGGACTTCGTGGACTACGCCGGGCGGACGGAGCCCATGAGCATCAGCCTCAACGGGAGCGCGGACGACGGCGCCGCGGGTGAGGGCGACAACCTCCGCGTCGACGTCGAGCAGGTCCGCGGCGGCAACGGCTCGGACACGATCACCGGCAACGGCGCCGCCAACTCGCTCGACGGCTGGGACGGCGACGACACCGTCCGCGGCGGGGCCGGCGAGGATTCCGTGTTCGGCCGCAACGGGAACGACCGCACGTTCGGTGAGGACGGCCAGGACACCATCGAGGGCGGCGACGCCGACGACACCGTCGACGGCGGAGCGGGGGTCGACGTCCTCTACGGCGACGAGCTGGACGTCTGCATCCCGTCCGACTGCACCAGCGGCCGCGACACCATCCTCGCTCGCGACGGGGCCAACGACGACGTCAGGTGCGGTCCGGGCGAGGATTCCGCGACCCTCGACGCCGGCGACACCATCCCAGCCTCGGGCCAGGACGTGTGCGAACGGGTCGACCGGAGCGCCGCCCCCGGCGGCACCGACGGCGGAAGCCCCGGCGGGAGCCCCGGCGGGAGCACGGGCGGGAGCACGGGTGGGAGCACGGGCGGGAGCACGGGCGGGAGCACGGGCGGCTCGGGCGCGGATCTCCTGGCGCCCCAGCTGCAGTCGCTGCGCGCCGGCAAGCTGCGCCTCGGGCGGCGCCTGACGCTGCGCTACAGGCTCTCGGAGGCCGCGACCGTGACCTTCAGGGTCGAGCGCCGCGTGAAGCGCCGCGGCAAGATCGACTGGGTCAAGGTCGCCGGGACGCGTCGCCAGCCGGGCAAGGCCGGCGAGAACCGGCTCAGCTTCGACGGCCGGCTCGCGGGCCGGCGCCTCAAGCGCGGCCACTACCGCATCTCGGCAGTCGCGCGCGACTCGGCCGGCAACCAGGGCCCGGCCAGGCGCGCCACCCTGCGCGTGGTCGGCTGAACGCCGCGCGCGCGATGAAACGCGCCCGCAGCGCCGCGATCGATCTCGCAGACCTCGACCGGCTCGAGTCGGCGTGACGAGCCCGGTCGCCGAGTCAGCGGCCGTCCGCCATGCACTTGGTGCCCCAAGGCGCGATCTTTGCGGTGGTCACGCCCCCTTCGAGGGTCTACGCCGAGGAGGCCTCGAGCAAGGCGTCGACCTCTTGGACACCATCTCGGTGGAGATCCGTGCGAGCAGGCCCTGACCGCGCTCGATGTCCGTCGCCTCGCCGCTCAGGAGTCAGAACCCTACCTCCCGAGATCGATGCCCCTCGCGCCTGCCGCGCCTGAAGCGTCTGCCAGCGATGAATCGTTGACCGGCTCGGACCCGCCTCAGTACGGTTCCCGCCCCCGGGCGGTTCGCCCAAGACGAATCCCGCCGACCGGAGCACCCGTGAACGCAAGGAGATCGCCATGGCAGTGAGCGCGAAGCCGACCGCGGGCGAGTGGGGGGCCAACGAGCCGCCGCCGATCACGGAGGTCGAGCGCTACGGCATCGAGCCGATCCCGCCGGCCGACCGCACCGCCAAGCCGTTCGACCTCTTCCGCGTGGCCTTCGGCGGCGCGAACACGTTCGCGACCGTCGTCCTGGGCACGTTCCCGATCCTCCTCTTCGGCCTGTCGTTCTGGGAGGGCGTCCTCGCCGTGCTGCTCGGCATCGTGGTGGGCGGGATCATCCTCGCCCCGATGGCGCTGTTCGGTCCCACCAACGGGACGAACAACGCGGTGTCGAGCGGTGCGCACTTCGGCGTCGTCGGACGGATCGTAGGGTCGTTCCTCTCGCTCCTGACGGCGATCACGTTCTTCGCGATCTCGATCTTCACGAGCGGCGACATCCTGGTCGGCGCGCTGGACCGGCTCCTCGGCACGGGACAGTCCAAGCCGCTGCTCACGGTCGCCTACGCGCTCTTCGCCGTGGTGATCTTGGTCATCTGCCTCTACGGGTTCCGGTTCATGCTCGCCGTCAACAAGGTCGCCGTCGTGACCGCGACCCTGCTGTACATCCTCGGGGCCATCGCGTACGGCCCGGACTTCGACGCCGGGTTCGAGGGCACGCGGGAGGCGTTCCTGCCCGCCTTCATCGGCTCGACGCTCATCGTCATGTCCAACCCGCTCTCCTTCGGGGCCTTCCTCGGCGACTGGTCGCGCTACATCCCCGCGACGGCGTCGAAGACGCGCCTCATGCTGGCGGCGTTCTTCTCCCAGCTCGCCACGTTCATCCCGTTCGTCTTCGGCCTCGCGACCGCGTCGATCATCGCCGCGCAGGCCTCGGAGGAGGGCAATGCTCTGTACTCGGTGGGGCTCGTCGAGGTCACCCCCGAGTGGTTCCTCGTGCCGGTGGCGATCATCGCCGTGATCGGCGGCCTGTCGACCGGGACGACGTCGCTGTACGGGACGGGCCTCGACTTCTCGAGCGTGTTCCCGTTCCTCAGCCGCTTACAGTCGACGCTGCTCGTCGGCACGATCGCCACGGCGATCGTCCTCATCGCCCTCTACACCGGCGAGATCATCACGGCGATCATCACGTTCGCCACGCTCATCATCGTCTGCACGACCCCGTGGGTGGTCATCATGACCCTCGGCTACATCGCCCGCCGCGGCGTCTACCACCCCGACGACCTCCAGGTGTTCAACCGCGGTCAGCGAGGAGGGCGCTACTGGTTCAGCGGCGGCTTCAACTGGCGGGGGATGGCCGCGTGGCTCCCGGCCGCGCTCGTGGGTCTCTTCTTCGTGAACATCCCCGAGCAGTTCGAGGGCCCGCTGCGCAACACGTTCGGCGGCAACCTGGAAGGCGTCGACGTCTCGCTCGCCCTGGTGATCATCCTGGCCGCCGTCCTCTACACCCTCCTCGAGCTGCTCTTCCCCGAGCCCCGCGAGGTCTACGGGACCGAGGGCCCACGCCTGTTCCGCGCCGCCGACGGGAAGACGCCGCCGCCGATCGAGGCCAAGGCCAGGGCGTGAGCGGGCCGGACTAGCGTCCGAGGACGACGTCGGCGAGGCGGTCGGCGCGTTCGAAACGCACGTCGCCGCACCCGCGCGCGAACTCCACGAAGCGCCCGATCGCCTCGACCCGCGACGGGCGCCCCGAGAGGAACGGGTGGGCGGTGAGGACGTACAGCGATCCGCTGCGGCGCATTGCGTCGAGCTCGGCGGTCCAGACCTCGAGCGCGCGCTCGGGGGCGCGCAGGAGCGTCCCGATCGGGGGGTCGGGCAGGAACGCGTACTGCTCCCAGTCGTCCATGAGCCAGTGCACGGGCAGCTCGGCGAGCTCACCTCCGGCGTAGCGCAGCCGGTACGGCCGGTCGTCGTCCATCAGCGACGCGTCATGGGTGAATCCGTGATCGACGAGCGCCGCGAGGGCAGGCTCGGTCAGCTGCCAGTACGACGCCCGGAAGCCCCGCGGCTCGGCGCCCACGGCGCGCAGCGCGGCGAGCCCGCGCTCGAAGTCCTCGCGCTCTTCTTCGGCGGTCAGCCGCAACGGGGGATGATGCGCGTGCGTGTGAAAGCCGACCTCGTGGCCGGCCTCGAGGATCTGCTCGACGGCGCGCGGCCAGCGCTCGGCGGTCAGGCCGGGGACGAAGAACGTCGCCGGCACCTCCAGGCGAGCGAGCAGCTCGAGGATCCGCGGGACGCCGACCCGCGGGCCGTAGGCCTGATGCGACATCGTCGAGAGGTCGCGCGCGAACTGGGCGCCCTCGGCGAGGATCGGCGCCTCGGCGTCGACGTCGAAGGTCAACAGGCAGACCGCCGCGGCGCCCTGGCGCCAGTCGCCGGCCGGGGGCTCGCGCTCGTAGGGCAGCAGGCCGATCATGCCGCGACCGCCGCGGGATGCAGGAGCTGGCCGACGATCGCCTCGGCCCCGGGCGCGGCGAGGAAGGCCACGACCTCGGCGACCGCACCGGGAGAGGCCGCCGCGCCGAGCGAGACGCCGTTCGCGAGGATCCCCTCCGGCGCCAGCTCGCGACCGAGCGTCTTGGCG
>JALYMV010000231.1 GCA_030773575.1 Actinomycetota bacterium | reverse complement strand
CCCGCGCCCACCGAGGCGAGCTCGTCGGCCGACTTGCCGGCGATCTCGGGGTCCTCGGCCAGGCGCAGGCCGATGCGGCCGCGCTCGCGGTCGACCTCGACCACGCGCACGGCGACCTCGTCGCCCTTGTTGAAGACCTCCTCGACCGTGTCGACGCGCTGGCCGGGCGACACGTTGGAGATGTGCAGCAGGCCGTCGGTGCCCTTGGCGAGCTCGACGAAGGCGCCGAAGGTCGTCGTCTTGACGATCTTGCCCGAGAACTCGTCGCCGACCTCGACCTCCTTGGTCATCGACCGGATGCGGTCGACCAGCGCGTCGCCCTGGATGCCAGAGGTGGCGTACACGAGGATCGTGCCGTCGTCCTGGACGTCGATCTGGGACTCGAACTCCTCCTGCAGCGCGCGGATGGTCTCCCCGCCCTTGCCGATGACGAGGCCGATCTTGTCCGTGTCGATCTGGATGGACGAGATGCGCGGCGCGTACTCCGAGAGCTCGGGCGCCGGGGCGTCGATGACCTTGGCCATCTCGCCGAGGATGAACGTCCGGCCGTCCTTGGCCTGGGCGAGCGCGTCGCGCAGGATCTCGAAGGTGACGCCGGTGATCTTGATGTCCATCTGGAGCGCCGTGATGCCGCGCTCCGTGCCGGCGACCTTGAAGTCCATGTCGCCCAGGTGGTCCTCCACCCCGGCGATGTCGGACAGCACGATGTAGTCGTCGCCCTCCTTGATGAGGCCCATGGCGATGCCGGCGACGGGCCGCTTGAGCGGGACGCCGGCCTGCATGAGCGACAGCGAGGAGCCGCAGACCGACGCCATCGAGCTCGAGCCGTTGGACTCGAGGATGTCGGAGACCACGCGCATCGTGTAGGGGAACTCCTCCACGGGCGGGATCATCGGGACCAGCGCGCGCTCGGCGAGCGCGCCGTGGCCGATGTCGCGGCGCTTGGGGCCGCGCATGAAGCCGGCCTCGCCCACCGAGAACGGCGGGAAGTTGTAGTGGTGGAAGTAGCGCTTGGTGGTCTCGAGGCCGAGCGTGTCCAGGCGCATCTCCTCGCGGGAGGTGCCCAGCGCGGCGACCGAGATGGCCTGGGTCTGCCCGCGGGTGAACAGCGCGGAGCCGTGCGTGCGCGGCAGCAGGCCCACCTCGATCGAGATGGGCCGGATCTCCTCGGCCGAGCGGCCGTCGGGGCGGATCTTCTGGACCGCGATGCGCTCGCGGATGATCGCCTTCTCGAGCTTGTCGAACGCGAGCTGGGCGTTCTGGCGCGCGAGAGCGTACATCTCGGACTCCGGGTCGCCCGAGTACTGCTCGAGGACCTGGGCCTCGACGGCCTTGGTGGCGTCCTGGCGGGCGAGCTTGTCCTCGACGGAGGTCGCCTCGGAGATCGCCTGGCCGTGGGAGGCGCGGACCTGCTCGAGCAGCTCCTCGGGGACGCTCGGGACCTCGACCTCCTGCTTGGGCTTGCCGGCCTTCTCGGCCAGCTCGCGCTGCACGGCGCAGAGCTTGCGGATCTCGCCGTGGGCGATGTCGAGAGCGTCGAGGATCTCGGCCTCGGGAATCTCGTTGGCCCCCGCCTCGACCATCAGGATGGCCTCCTCGGTGCCGGCGACCACGAGGTCGAGGTCGGCGGTGAGGAGATCCTCCTCGTCGGGGTTGACGACGAAGTTGCCCTCCACCTTTCCGATGCGCACGGCGCCGACCGGCATCGGGAACGGGACGTCGGAGATCATCAGCGCCGCCGACGCGCCGTTCATGGCGAGGACGTCGTACGGGTTGACGTGGTCGATCGACAGCGGGATGCCGACGAGCTGGGTCTCGCGCCGCCAGCCCTTGGGGAAGAGCGGGCGCAGCGGGCGGTCGATCAGGCGCGCGGTCAGCGTGCCCTTCTCGCCGGCGCGGCCCTCGCGCTTGAAGAACGAGCCCGGGATCTTGCCCGCGGCGTACATCCGCTCCTCGATGTCGACGGTGAGCGGGAGGAAGTCCACGTCGCGCAGGTTGCCTGCGGTGGCGGTGGACAGGACGACGGTCTCCCCGGCGGTGACGACGACGGCACCGGAGGCCTGCTTGGCCATCTTGCCGGTCTCGAAGGAGATCTCCTTGCCACCGACCTCGACGGAGACACGGGTCACTTCAGCCATATGTTCCTTTCTGCCCGCCACCTCTTGTCTGGCGGGTTCCTCGCGTAAGAACGCTTCGGTAGTCGTTGCGACCATGGTAGACGGTGCCGCGCCGCCTCGGCCGCGGGCGTGCCCGTGCCCGTGCCCGCGAGAGCGCCTAGCCGTCCGCGAGGTGGACGGTGGTGGAGCCGATCTTGTCGTGGATGGCCTGGTTGCGGCCGTCGCCGAGAGGCCAGAGCGAGTCGACGATCCCGTAGAGTGGGACGAGGCCGAGCACCGTCTTGCCGACGAAGTCACGGATGATCCCCCTGCCGAAATCCATCGGCTGCCCCGACTCGTGGACGACCCGGATGCCGGCGAGCTGCTTGCCGAGCGTCTGGCCGTTGTTGGCCCCGCCGCGCGCCATCAGCAAGGGCGCGTAGAGGATCCCGAACACGACGACGACCGCCAGGATGAGGGCGTTGGACGGCTCGACGGCGGCGACCACGATGATCGGGACGAGGAGGATCAGCGAGTCGATCAGGGTCGCGCCGACGCGGCGCCACCAGCCCGACAGGGCGGTGTCCTGCGCAACGACGGCTTCGCCGTCGCCCAAACCGATGCTGCTTGCCACTGCACGCCTCCCGGCTGAAGAGCTTGACGGGTCGCGGACGAACCTACTCATTCGTGACGATCGGCGCAAGCGATCGATCCGGGGCGTTCCCAGCTTCGTAACGGCTCCATGCCGATCCACACGCTCGATCGCGAGCAGCGCCTCCCCGGCACCCCGGCCGAGGTCTTCGCGTTCTTCGCCGACGCGGAGAACCTCGAGGCGATCACCCCGCCCTCGCTGCGCTTCGAGATCGTCACGCCGCGGCCGATCGAGATGCGTCCCGGCGCGCTGATCGAGTACCGGCTGCGCCTTCGCGGACTGCCGATCTCGTGGCTCACGCGGATCGAGGAGTGGGAGCCCGGCGTGCGCTTCGTCGACATGCAGCTGCGCGGGCCCTATGCGCTCTGGCACCACACGCACATCTTCCAGTCCGACGGGGCCGGCGGCACCCGCATGCGCGACGTCGTCCGGTACGTCCTGCCCGGCGGGCCGCTCGGCGCGATCCCCCACGCGCTCGTCGTCCGCCGCGAGCTCGAGGCGATCTTCGACTTCCGCTACCGCCGGGTGCCGGAGCTGCTGCGGGCGAGCTGAGCGAGCGCCGCCTCGTCGGGGCGGCCGGGCAGCAGCACGGCGTCGGCGAAGACGGCCGGCGTGCTCGCCACCCCCGCGCGCACGCCGCCCTTGAAGTCGCTGCGGATCCGCTCGAGCACCGCGTCGGAGCGGCGGTCGGCGTCGAAGCGCCCGACGTCGAGCCCGAGGCGCTCGGCGCGCGCCCACAGATGCGGGTCCTCGAGGCGGCCCTGGTCGGCGTACAGCGCGTCGTGCATCGGCCAGAAGGCGCCCTGGCGCGCCGCCGCCTCCGCGGCCGCCGCCGCGGGCCAGGCGCGTGGGTGCTTGGAGCGCACGGGGAAGTGGCGGAACACGAGCCGCACCCCGAGCGCGCTCAGGCGGGCGTCGACCGCCGCGCAGTACGGGCACTCGAAGTCGGCGTAGACCACCACCAGCCGCCCGTCCTCCGGCCCTCGGAGGTGATCCTCGGGGCCCGGCGGCGGCGGCGGCGCGGAGGTGAGGTCGCTCAGACCGCTTGCAGACCGTCGAAGATGAGATTGGCGCCCGGCAGGTCGCCCGGCGTCGCCGCCTGGTGGCTCCACTTGACGACGCCGTCGGCCCCGACGATCACCAGCGCCCGCTGCGGGAAGCCGCCGGGGTGCAGGACGCCGAACGCCGAACAGGCCGCGCCCTTGGGCTCGAAGTCCGAGAGCTGCTCGATGGAGACGCCGAGCTGCTGCTTGAACGCCTGCTGGGAGTAGGTGGCGTCGCAGGAGACGCCGTAGAGCGTGGCCCCCTGCGCCGCGAAGTCGTCGAGGACCTCCTCGTACACGTTGAGCTGGTCCGTGCAGACCTCGGAGAACGCGAAGGGATAGAAGACGAGGACGGTCGTCTTGCCCAGCAGGTCCCCGCGGGTGAAGGGCTCGCCGTCGTGGCGGGCGAGCGAGAACTCGGGCGCGGGCGTGCCGGCCGCGACGACGCCCATGCCTAGCGGCGCAGGCCGAGCTCGCGGATCAGCGCCCGGTACCCCTCGAGATCCTTCTTCTGCAGGTAGTTGAGGAAGCGGCGGCGACGGCCGACCAGCATCAGCAGCCCACGACGCGAGTGATGGTCGTGCTTGTGCTCGCGCAGGTGCGCGGTCAGCTCGTTGATGCGCTGGGTCAGCAGGGCGATCTGCACCTCGGTCGCCCCGGTGTCCTCCGGCGACTTGCCGTGGCGGCCGACGATCTCCTGCTTCTGCTCTGCGGTGAGGCTCATAGGCGACGCCGCAGGCTAGCAGCCCCGCGGGTCGCGTTGCGGCCGGCGTGCTTGGCCGCGTAGAGGGCCTCGTCGGCCCGCCGCAGGAGCTCCTCGTAGCCCTCGTCGCCCTCCAGCCGGGCCCAGCCGACGCTGGCGGTGACGCGGATCACCTCGCCCTCGTGGCGGACCCCGATCGCCTCGACCGAGTGGCGCAGCTCGTCGGCGACCACGGCGGCGCCGTCGGCGTCGACGTCGGGCAGCAGCGCGAGGAACTCCTCGCCGCCGAGGCGCCCGATCCAGTCCTCCGTGCGCAGCCGCTCGCGGAGCGTGGTGGCCACCCCGCCGAGCACCGCGTCGCCCGCCGCGTGGCCGTAGGTGTCGTTGATCGCCTTGAAGTGGTCGATGTCGAGCATGACGATCGACAGGGGCCGGTCGTGGCGCCGGGCGCCCGAGACCAGCGCCGCGAGCTGGGTGAGCAGGAAGCGCCGGTTGACGAGGCCCGTGAGCTCGTCGCCGAAGATCAGCGACTCGAGGCGCTGGCTCTGGTGGTTGAGCTCCTCCTGGAGGACCTTGGTCCGCTCCGCCGCCTGGAGGCGGGCCAGCAGCTCGGCCGGCTCGAGCGGCAGCCGCAGCACGTCCTGGGCGCCGCGGCGCAGGGCGGCGGCCACCGCCTGCGGGTCGAGCCGCGCGCCGGCGAGGACCACCGCGACGCGGAAGAGGTCGATGTCGCGCTTGATCGAGTCGAGCAGCTCCGTGCCCTCCGCCGAGCGCAGGCCGGGCTCGACGATCGCCACCTCCGGGCCCTCGCGGCGGCACAGCTGGAGGGCGGACTCGGCGCCGCCGGCCTCCACCATGCGCCGTCCGGCGGCCTCGAGTGCCTCGCGCGCCTGCCGGCGGAACTCCACGTCCGTGTGGGCGATGAGCACCGTCATCGCCCTCTGTTCTACCCAGGAGCAGCGGTTAAAGGCCCGGACATCCGTCCATCAGGCCCGTGCACTGACCGTTGCAGCGTGCTCGACGTCGCGGTGCATCTGCTCGATGAGCTCCTCCGCGGAGTCGAAGCGCTTCTCGCCCCGCAGCCGCGCGAGGAAGGCCAGTCGCAGCTCGCGGTCGTAGAGATCGCCCTCGAAGTCGATCAGGTAGGCCTCGATGACGATCCCCCGGCCCGTCACGAAGGTCGGCCGGACGCCGACGTTGGTCGCGGCCGGCCACCACCGCCACTCGCCGTCCCCGTCGGCACCGGCCTCGCGGACCGCCGCGCGGCATGCGTAGACGCCGTTGCCGGGGTAGACGAGCGCGTTGTCGGGGACGATGTTGGCGGTGGGATAGCCGAGCTCACGGCCGCGCTTGTCGCCGTGGACGACCGTGCCGCGCAGCTGGAACGGCGAGCCGAGGAAGCGGTTGGCCTGGGCGAGATCGCCCGCCATCACGAGCCCGCGGATGTGGGTCGAGGAGACGATCTCCCCGTCGATCTCCACCAGCGGCACCACGCGGGTCTCGAAGGCGTCCTGGGCGCGCAGCAGGTCCGGGTCGCCCTGGGCCTTGTAGCCGAAACGGAAGTTCTCCCCCACCGAGACGGTCCGGGCGCCGAGGCGCTCGACCAGGACGGACTGCACGAACTCGGCGGCCGGCTGCGCCGCGAAGCGCTCGTCGAAGGGGATGACCACGAGCTCCTCGACCCCCAGGCCGGCGATCAGGTCGGCCTTGACCTCGAGCGAGGTCAGCAGCTTGGGCGCCGCGTCGGGGGCCACCACCGCCCGCGGGTGGGGCTCGAAGGTGAGGACGGTGTCGGCGCCGCGGATGACCTCGCGGTGGCCGAAGTGCACGCCGTCGAACTCGCCGACCGCGACGTGGCGCGGCCGCGGCTCGGCGTCGTGGAGCATGGTGATCCTCACGCGCGGAACCCTACGACGGGCTTGAGCGTCCCGTCCGGCCGCGGCTCGGCGAGCGCGACGATCCCCTCGTCGTCGAGCAGGCGGACCGTCCCCGTCCCCTCCCCGGGGATCGCCACGCCGTGGGCGGCGCGGCGGGCGTCCTCGCCCGCGACGTGGCGGGCGGGCAGGTGGTCGAGGGCGTCGGCGATCCCGATCAGGCGCTCGGGATCGGCCTCGGCGACCTCGAAGCGCCCGATCGCCGTGCGCCGCAGCGTCTCGCAGTAGGCGTCGCCGAGGCCGGCGACGAGCGAGCGCACGTAGGTCCCCGACGAGCAGTCGATCGCGAACGCCGCGCGGTCGCCCTCGCGCCACAGCAGCTCGAACCGCGTGACCTCGACCTCGCGCTCCGGGATGTCGAGCGCCTCGCCGCGCCGTGCGGCGGCGTAGGCGCGCACGCCGCCGACCTTGACCGCGCTGTAGGCCGGCGGCGTCTGGCGCAGGCGCCCGGTCGGCAGCTCGAGCGCGTCGGGCGGCATCCGCCCGGGCGCGAGCTGCCCCTCGGGGTCACCCGTGGTCGACGTCCACCCGAGCCGCGCCACCGTCTCGTAACGCTTGGGCAGCGCCATGAGGTGGCGCTGGATGCGGGTGGCGCGGCCGACGAGGACGAGCAGCAGCCCGGTGGCGAACGGGTCCAGGGTGCCGGCGTGGCCGACGCGGGTCTTGCGCGGGAGGGTCCGCCGGACGGCGGCGACGATGTCGTGGGAGGTCTTGCCGGCCGGCTTGTCGATCAGCAGGACGCCGCCGGCCTCAGCCATGGACGGGCGCGAGGGCCTCCGCCAGCGCGCCGCGCAGGAACGCGACGAGCTCCTCCCACTCCATCTCCGTGTTGAAGCCCGCCGCGCGGCGGTGGCCCCCGCCGCCCTGCAGCCGGGCGATCGCCGAGACGTCGACGCGGTCGTCGGCCGCCCGCAGCGAGACCTTGCGCGTTCCCGCGCGGCCTCCCTCGACCAGCCGGTCGCGCACGAGGCCCGCCACCACCGTCCCGCGCAGGGCGCGCAGGTGGTCGATGACGCCCTCGGAGTAGGCCTCCTCGGCGCCCGCCGCGGCGTAGTCGGCCTTGGAGAGCAACGTGACGGTGAGCATCCCGTCCTCGTAACGCTCGATGTTGGCCAGCCCTCGCGCGAGGAGGTCGAGCTTGGCCTGCGGGACGCCCTCGAAGAGCCGCCGGTAGATGGCGTGGACGTCGATCCCGGCCTCGATGAGCGCGGCGGCCATCACGTGCGCGCGGGGGCCCGTGTTCTCGTACATGAACTTGCCCGTGTCGGTGACCAGGCCGACGTAGAGCGCCTCCGCCATCTCCACCGACGGCGACATCCCGAGGGCGCCCATGAGGTCCCAGACGATCTCGGCCGTGCACGAGGCGTCCGGCACGACGTGGTTGACCGTCCCGAACTGGGTGTTGTCGTGGTGGTGGTCGACGTTGATGATCCGCGCGCCCGGGCGCTTGAGCGCGTCGGCGGGGTTGCGGTCGATGTTGCCGCAGTCCAGGAAGACGACGATCCGCTCGTCGATGTCCGGCGGCGCCTCCGTCACGAGGCCGTCGAGCCCGATGAAGCGGTACTCGTAGGGCAGCGGGAACTCGTCGGCCGCCATGAACATCAGCGAGTCCTTGTCCAGCGCGCGCAGCAGGCGGTGCATGCCGACCAGCGAGCCCACCGCGTCGCCGTCGGGGTTCTCGTGGGTGGCGAGCAGGAAGCGCTCGCCGGCCTGCAGGGCGGCGAGGACCTCGTCGCGCGACGCCCCCGTCCCGTTGCGGTAGGCGCTCATCCGTCCTCCCGCTCGAGGAGCTCGTTGATGCGCAGGCTGCGGTCCAGCGAGTCGTCGTAGGCGAAGTCGAGCGTCGGCGTGTGCTTGATGCGCAGTTCGCGCGCGACCCGCTTCTGCAGGTAGCCGTGCGCGGACTTCAGGCCGGCCAGCGAGCGTTCGCGCACCCCTTCGTCGCCGAGCACGGAGACGTAGACGGTGGCGTGGCGGAGGTCGGGTGAGGTGGACACGGCGGTCACGGTGACGAAGCCGACCCGCGGGTCCTTGACGTCGCAGGCGATCGCGTCGGAGAGCACCTCCCGGACCGCCTCGTCGACCCGTCGCATGCGGCCGGTGGTCATCCTATTGCCTCCAGATCCGACCACGACGCCAGGCGCCGCTC
>JALYMV010000230.1 GCA_030773575.1 Actinomycetota bacterium | reverse complement strand
CCCCGAGCCCGACCTCGTCGAGCAGCTTCAGCGTGTCGTCGACCTCGGGGCCGAGCTTGGCGAGGTCGACGCCGGTGCCCCGGACGTCCTCGAGCGGCCGCAGGCCCGCGGCCGCGACGCCCGGGATCACCGGGTACTCGAAGTTGCGCCCGGCGAACTGCTCCTGGGTGCGCGGCTCGAGCAGGTAGTCCATCAGCCGCCGCGCGTTGCCGGCGTTCTTCGCGCCCTCGAGGATCCCGCCGGACGCCGCGTTGATCACGGTGCCGAAGCCGCCGCGCTCCTGGTCGGTGAACACGGCCGCCACCGGCGACCCCTCGCGCTTCTCGAGCTCGACGTAGTAGTGGTTGACCAGGCCGACCTGGAACTCGCCGGAGCCGACCGCGTTGCGCACGTCGGTGTGAGAGCCCAGCACGGCCAGGCCGTTGCGCTTCATCCCCTCGAGCCAGCGGCGCGTCGCGGCGTCGCCCTCCTTGATCCGCATCTCGGAGACGAAGCCGATCCACGACGCGTTCGTCGCGTTGGGGGCGGCGACCTTGCCCTTCCAGCGTGGCTCGGTGAGCTCGAAGACGGACTTGGGGCGCTCGGCGGCCGGGAGCTGCTCCGTGTTGACGATCAGCACGCGGGCGCGGGCGGAGAGGCCGGTCCACGTCCCGTCGGCGGAGCGGAACTGCGCCGGGACGCGCGGCGCCTCGTAGCGGGCCAGGCGGCCCGCCTCGGCCAAGCGCGCCAGCGCGCCGGCGTCCTGGCCGATGAAGACGTCCGCGCGCGGGGTGTCGCCCTCCTCGAGCACCGTGCCGGCCAGCTCGGTCGTGTCGGCGAAGCGGACGGAGACGTTCAGTCGCGTGCGCTCGGCGAAGTCGTCGAGGATCGGCTTGACGAGCGCCTCGCTGCGCCCGGAGTAGACGACGAGCTCGGGCTCGCCCGAGCCGGTGCCGAAGCCGCAGCCGGCGAGCGCCAGGGCGCCCGCGAGCACGAGCCCGAGCCGCCTCACGGCGCCGGGGTGGTGCCAGGGATGGTCGGCGTCGTGCTCGTGGCGGTCGTCCCGCCGCCCTCGACCTCCACGCCGCCGCGATCCTCACCGCAGGCCGCGATGCCGATCCCGCTCGCCACGCCGAGGATGGCGCTGCACGCCAACCCGGCCATCCGCTTGCCGCTCACGCCGTCTACATCTCCTCGTCGAGAAGGGGTTCCGGCGAGTTAGGGTAGCCTAATCCCGACTGTCGGCGTCGGAACGCCGCTGCCTCCGCTCGCGGACCTTCCCGGCCACCAGGAGCACGACGAGCGCCGCCAGCGGCGCGAGGTAGGCGACCTGGACGAGCCAGTGGCTCGGATGCGCGAGGACCGGCTCGATCACGCGTTGGGCGCCGAGAGCAGGTAGAGGCCGAGGCAGGTGAAGCAGACCATGACGATCAGCATGACGAACTGGGAGCGCGCGGCCGCCCGCGCCGAGCCGTAGAGGGCGAGCGCCCGGTCGTGGCCGAGGACGAGCGCCGCGACGTGGCCGACCACGAGCGCCGCGACCTGGACGTACCAGATGGCGGTGGCGGAGACGACGCCGTAGTCGACCGCTCGGTCGGCCGTGCCGAGCAGATCGGCGCCCTCGCCGAGGGGGTCTGAGGCCAGCCGGACGGCGTCCTGGCCGCCGTAGGCCAGTAGGGAGAAGTAGTGGGCGAGGACATAGGCGGCGGCGATGGGGATCAGCGAGTGGGCGAGCCGGCGGCCCAGCTGCCCGCGGCCGAGCCCGGCGCGCGCCCGCGGCATGCCCCGCACCGCTGCCCACCAGATCGCGGCGACGAGCGCGACCATTGCGGCGTAGCCGGCGACGAACGCGAGCTCGAGGGCGAGCCCCTTGGAGGCGCCCAGACCGGAGAAGGCGTCCTGCAGCCGCGGCGCCGCGTCGGAGAAGACCGGCCCCTCCTTCGCCCCGTCGAACGCCGTGGTCGCGATGGCGACGATCAGGAGGGCGACCGTGCCGGGGATCGCCCGCAGACCGGTGGCGCCCGCGGCGGGTGCCCGCACCCCCAGGCGGCCCTCACGGCGCGCGAGCGGCGCCAGCGAGGCGAAGAGCGAGAAGTAGGCGCCGAACGCGTCCCCCCGGCGGGTCCACGGCTCGACGCCGTAGAGGCTCATGCCCACGAGCGCCACGACGAGGTAGGCGAGCGCGAAGAGCGCCAGCGGGGTGGGCTCGCGCCCGGCGGCGAAGCAGAGCTCGGCGAGGCCGAAGGCCAGCAGGCCCGCTACCGCCGGCCAGTGCCCGAGGCGCTCGGGGTAGGGCAGCGGCTCGGGCAACGCGTCGCCGCCCACCCGGCGCGCGACCCACCCCGCCGCGCGTCCGATCGCCCGCCACGGGCTCAGCAGGCGGAAGACGTCGCCGAGGAGGAGGGAGACGAGCGGGATGCCGACCCAGAAGACGACGTAGACCGCGGTGGGCGCGAGGTTCTCGCGCTGGGAGTCCGTGCCGGCCAGCCCCGCGTAGACGACCAGCCCGAATGCGAGGACCCCGACGCCACCGAGCACCACGTCGACCGCCACGGGGAGCCGGAGCAGGGCGCGCTCGCGCGGCCGCTCGAGCCGGGGCCGCGACCAGCCCGCCGCCAGCGCCGCGAAGGAGACGACGAGCACCGCCGCCGCTGCCGCCCCGAACAGCTCGGCGGGGATGGGCAGGTCGGCGCGCCCGACGATGC
>JALYMV010000229.1 GCA_030773575.1 Actinomycetota bacterium | reverse complement strand
GCGTCCTCGACGCGGTGCTTCTTCTCCTTCATCTCCGTCTCGGTGGCCGCGCCGACCTTCACGACGGCGACGCCGCCGGAGAGCTTGGCGAGGCGCTCCTGGAGCTTCTCGCGATCGAAGTCGGAGTCGGTGTTCTCGATCTCCGTCTTGATCTGGTTGATGCGGCCCTTGATGGCCTCCGCGTCACCGGCGCCGTCGACGATCGTCGTGTTGTCCTTGCCCACGACGACCCGGCGGGCGCGGCCCAGCTGCGAGACCTGCGTGTTCTCGAGCTTGAGGCCCATCTCCTCGGTGATGACCTCGCCCCCCGTGAGGATCGAGATGTCCTCGAGCATGCGCTTGCGGCGGTCGCCGAAGCCCGGGGCCTTCACGGCGACGCCGGTGAAGGTGCCGCGCAGCTTGTTGACCACGAGGGTCGCGAGGGACTCGCCCTCGACGTCCTCGGCGATGATCAGCAGCGGCTTGCCGGACTGGATGACCTGCTCGAGCACGGGAAGGATGTCCCGCACGGAGCCGATCTTCTGGTTGGCGATGAGGACGTAGGGGTCCTCGAGCACCGCCTCCATGCGGTCCTGGTCGGTGACCATGTAGGGCGAGATGTAGCCCTTGTCGAACTGCATGCCCTCGGTGAACTCGAGGTCCATGCCGAACGTCTGGCCCTCCTCGACGTTCACGACCCCGTCCTTGCCGACCTTCTCGATGGCGTCGGCGATGACGTCGCCGATCTCCTCGTCGCCGGCCGAGATCGTCGCCACGCGCGCGATCTGGTCCTTGCCGGAGACCTCCTTGGACTGGTTGCCGATGTGCTCGACGACCTGGTCGACGGCGCGCTCGATGCCGCGCTTGAGCGCGAGCGGGTTGGCGCCGGCGGCCACGTTCTTGAGGCCCTGGCGGACGATCGCCTGCGCGAGCACGGTCGCCGTGGTGGTGCCGTCGCCCGCGACGTCGTTGGTCGCCGTGGCGACCTCGCGCACGAGCTGGGCGCCCTGGTTCTGGAAGACGTCCTCCACCTCGATCTCGCGGGCGATGGTCACGCCGTCGTTCGTGATCGTGGGAGCGCCGAACTTCTTGTCGAGGACGACGTAGCGGCCCTTCGGGCCGAGCGTCACCTTGACCGCGTTGGCGACCGCGTTGACGCCCTGCTCGAGGGCGTTGCGCGCCTCGACGTCGTACTTGAGTTCCTTGTGAGCCATGTCTGTGTCGTTCCTGTGTTCGTCTCGGGCTTTAGGACTGGACCTTGGCGAGCACGTCGGACTCGCGCAGGACCAGCAGGTCCTCGCCGTCGACCTTGATCTCCGTGCCGCCGTACTTGGAGTAGAGGACCTCGTCGCCCTCGGACACGTCGAGCGGGATGCGCTTCTCGCCCTCGTCGTCGTAGCGGCCGTCGCCGACGGCGATGACCTTGCCCTTCTGGGGCTTCTCCTTCGCGGTGTCGGGGAGGACGAGGCCGGAGGCCGTCTTCTCCTCCTCCTCGACCGCCTTGACGATCAGCCGATCGCCCAGGGGCTTGAGCTTCATGTGATGGACCTCCAACGGGATTGCCGAATGTGGCTGGCACTCACCGGTCGAGAGTGCCAACGGCGGCGATTCTATGAGGGTCCCGCGAGAAGTCAAGGCCCGCTTGGCACTCGGGCAACGCGAGTGCCAACGATCGCCGGGCGCTAGTTCTGCGCCCCGCCGACCCCGCGCAGGCGGTCCTGCAGGTCGGGCGGGTTCTCGATGACCTGCGAGAAGCGCACGACGGTCACCGTGTCCTCCTGGGAGACCTCCTTGCCGTAGATCTGCTCGAGGAAGTGGATGAGCTCGTCGTGGCGGCGGAACTCCGGGTTGTCGTGCTCGATGTCGCGGGGCGAGAGCTCGCGGATCCGCTTGACGTCGACGTTGTCGATGACGGCCTGAAAGAGCTTCTCGCGTGGCGAGTACTGGTAGCCGACGGTGACGAGGACGACCTGGTTCTTGCGGTACTTGCTGCTCTTGTCGCCCAGCCGGATCGTCGCGGTCTTGCGGCCGCGCTTCATCTGGTCGGCGAACACGGTGGAGTAGAAGTTGAGGGCCTGCATGAGGCCCGGCACCCTATCGGTCGGACGCGAGCTTCGACAGCGCCCGCTCGATCATCTCCCGCTCGCCCGGGTAGCTGAGCGCGGTCCGCGCCTCCGCGAGCGGCATCCAGCGGGCGTCGTCGACCTCGTGGTCGTGGTCGGCGGTGTCGCCCGAGAGGAAACGGAAGAGGTGGAAGTGGACCGTCTTGTGGACCCGCCGGCCGCTGCGGCGGTACCAGTAGCGGACGTCGCCCAGCGGTTCGACGTGCTCGGCGACGATGCCGGTCTCCTCGCGCACCTCGCGCGCCGCGGTCTCGGCTCCGGTCTCGCCGTCGTTGGCGCCGCCCTTGGGCAGCCCGATCGCGCGGCTGCCGCGCGGGACGATCACCACGACCTCGTCGCCGCGGACCACCACGCCGCCGTGGGAGGTCTCGAGCAGGTGGCCGTCGCGGTGCTCGACGCCCCGCTCAGTAGACATAGCCCTGCAGCGCCGCCGGGTCGTGCACCGTCAGCCGCCCGCGCCCCTGGGTGATCACGCCGGCGCGCTCGAGGACCGCGAGGAAGCGGCTGGCCGACTCGCGCGAGGAGCCGGCGAGCTGCGCGAGGTCGGCCTGCGTGGCGGTGACGAGGATCTCCGAGGGGCCCGCACCCTCGGCCTGGGCCTGCTCGACGAGCTGGGCCAGCACGCCGGCCACCCGCGACTGGACGGTCTGGAAGGACTGGCGCGCGAGCCGCTCGTTGGCGGCGCGCAGCCGCCGGCCGAGCGCGATGACGAGCTTGACCGCGATGTCGGAGTGCTCGCGCATCAGGCGGCGCATGTCCGAGCCGAGGATGGCGATCGCCTCGAGGGCGTCGACCGCCTCGACGGTCGCCGAGCGGCGCTCGTCGTCGAACATCGCCAGCTCGCCGAAGATGTCGCCCCGCCCGAACGTGGCGAGCGTGATCTGGCGGCCGTCGGCGTGCTCGCGGATCGCCCGCGCGTGGCCGGAGCGCACCACGTAGCACGTGTCGGAGTCGTCCCCTTCGCGGAAGACGACCTCGCCCCGAGCGAAGGAACGGGGCACGGCGACCTGCGCGACGCGCTGGAGGTCGACCGGGCCCAGCTCGGCGAACGCCGGCACGACGGCCAGCAGGTCCACGGTCTCCTCAACGCGCGCAGCTGCCATGCCCCCGCTTGTCTACCACAGCGCCTGGAGCTCGGCGGCGGGTCAGACCGCGTCGAGCGCGCGCTCGCGCCCGCGGCGCGCCTGCCGCCGCGCGAGGAGCG
>JALYMV010000228.1 GCA_030773575.1 Actinomycetota bacterium | reverse complement strand
CTTCTCGGCGGCCCGCGCGCTCGGCCGCGGGGCGGCCTGCCCCCGCCGTTAGCATGGGCGCGATGCGAGCCCGGGCCGAGCTCTTCGCCGCGCGCTTCCTGCCCCGCGGCTGGCGCGACCTGGGCCGCCAGATCGTCCTGTTCTGCGGCGCGTACTACCTCTACCGGATCGTCCGCGGGGTGGTCGACGGCCGCGCGTCGGAGGCCTACGCCAACGCGCGGGAGATCATCGCGCTCGAGCAGGAGATGAACCTGTTCTTCGAGCCGGCGGCCTACGCGTGGGCGAGCGGGAGCGCCTGGGTGATCGACGCGGCGAGCTGGATGTACGTCAACTCGCACTTCACGATCACCGTGCTGACGCTCGCGTGGATCTACCTGCGGCGCAACGCCGCCTTCTACTTCGTGCGCAACATGTTCATGGCGGCGATGGGGATGGCGCTGATCCTCTACGTCGCCTACCCGACCGCGCCGCCGCGTCTGATGCCCGAGTGGGGCTTCGGCGACCCGGTCGCCGGGCTCACCGGCGTGACCGCGCAGTCGGGCGTCTCTGAGCTGTTGGTCAACCCGTTCGCCGCCGTGCCGTCGATGCACGTCTGCTTCGCGCTCATGCTCGCCCTCCCGATGGCCCAGATCGTGCGCCGCCGCTGGGCGGCGACGCTGTGGCTGGGCTATCCCGCCGTCGTCTCCTTCGTGGTGGTGGTCACCGCCAACCACTGGTGGATCGACGCGGCGCTCGGCGCCGTCGTCGCGCTCGCGTCCGCCTCGCTCGCCGTCGTGCTCGTCCGCGCCGCGCCGCAGGCCTGGGCGTTCCGCACCCAACCTCAGGGCACCGTCGCGTGACCCGCCAGCGCGTCAGCCCCCGCGAGTACCAGGCGCTCGTCACCAACCGGCTCATCGAGTCGCGCCTCACCCCCAACGCGATCTCGCTCACCGGCTTCGCCCTGTGCGTCGTCGCGGCCGCGCTCGTCTGGAACGAGCTCTACCTCCTCGGCGGGCTCGCGTTCGTGATCGGCTCCGTCTGCGACACGCTCGACGGCCGCTACGCGCGGACCTCGGGCAAGGGCACGCCGTTCGGCGCGTTCCTGGACTCGACCCTCGACCGCATCGAGGAGGGCGTCGTGCTGGCGGCGGTCGGCTATCGGTTCGCCGCGGACGGCCTCGACCTCGGGGTGGCGGCCGTCGTCGTCGCCGTGCTCGCGTCGCTGATGGTCTCCTACACGCGCGCCCGCGCCGAGGCGCTCGGCGTCGAGTGCAAGGTCGGGATCGCCGACCGCCCGGTCCGCGTGGTCATCCTCTCGGCGGGCCTGCTGCTCCACGGCCTCGGCCTGCTCGAGCCGTCCGTCTACGTCCTCGCCGGCCTGTCGGTGGTCACCGTCGCGCAGCGGATCTGGCACGTGCGCGGCGAGTTGACGCGTAACGCGCAGGCGCCCGCGGGTTGATTGTGTGACGTCGTCCAGAGCAGGAGCGAAGCGATCTGCGGCCGGACGAAAGCGAATCTCCCGATCCTGAGGAACCAGAACTTGAGCCACAACGGTCACACGAACGGCAACGGCAATGGCCGCTACGTGGAGGACAAGGTCCGCGTCGCGATCATCGGCGTCGGCAACTGCGCGTCGTCCTTCGTGCAGGGCGTCGAGTACTACGAGAACGCCAGCACGACGGAGTCCGTCCCGGGCCTCATGCACGTCGACCTCGGCGGCTACCACGTCTCGGACATCGAGTTCACCGCGGCGTTCGACATCGACGCCGACAAGGTCGGCAAGGACCTCTCCGAGGCGATCTTCGCCGGGCAGAACAACACCCTGAAGTTCGCCGACGAGGTCCCCCACCTCGGCGTCGAGGTCATGCGCGGCATGACCCACGACGGCCTGGGCAAGTACCTCAAGGAGAAGATCACCAAGGCGCCCGGCTCCACCGCCGACATCGCCCAGGTGCTCAAGGACACGAAGACCGACGTCGTCGTCTCCTACCTGCCCGTCGGCTCCGAGCAGGCGACGAAGTGGTACGTCGAGCAGATCCTCGAGGCCGGCTGCGGCTTCGTGAACTGCATCCCCGTGTTCATCGCCCGCGAGGACTACTGGAACAACCGCTTCGTCAAGGCGGGCCTGCCGATCGTGGGCGACGACATCAAGTCGCAGGTCGGCGCGACGATCGTCCACCGCACCCTGGCGCGGCTGTTCGGCGAGCGCGGCGTGAAGATGCTGCGCACCTCGCAGCTCAACGTCGGCGGCAACATGGACTTCTACAACATGCTCGAGCGCGAGCGGCTCGAGTCCAAGAAGATCTCCAAGACGAACGCCGTGACCTCGATCATGGAGCACGAGCTGCCGGCGGACGACGTCTACATCGGCCCGTCGGACTACGTGCCGTGGCTGACGGACCGCAAGTGGGCGCACATCCGCGTCGAGGGCCAGGCCTTCGGCGACGTCCCGCTCAACATGGAGCTCAAGCTCGAGGTGTGGGACTCGCCGAACTCGGCGGGCATCGTCATCGACGCCGTGCGCTGCTGCAAGCTCGCGCTCAACCACGGCGTCGGCGGCCAGCTCGACGGCCCGAGCTCCTACCTCATGAAGTCGCCGCACACGCAGCGCCCGGACAACCTCGCCCGCGAGGAGACCGAGAAGTTCATCGCGGCGCACTCGCGCACCGCGCAGGGCGCCAGGCTCGCGCAGCAGGCGGCCACCGAGGCCGCCGAGGCGCGCGCGCCTAGCTGAACTCCTCACGGACCTGATGGGCAGCTAGAGGGGTCGTCCGGCCCTCGACGGAGGCTTTCGGTC
>JALYMV010000227.1 GCA_030773575.1 Actinomycetota bacterium | reverse complement strand
GCCTACAGGCGGCGCGCGGTCAGGGTCGAGGTGACGCGGGCGCGCCCGCTGACCGCCTCGAGCCGCACCTTGTAGTCACCCGTCGCGCGGGACCGGGCCGGCAGGGTGATCCGGTAGGTCCGTCGCGCCTTCCGGTTGGCCGCTGCGTACCGGCGCACCACCCGCGAGCCCTTGAGGATCGTCACGGTCACGCGCGCGTCCGTCGACACCCGGTACGCCGCCTTGAGCGTGTTCAGGCGCGGGCCGCCGAAGACCGGCCGCTCGAGCTTGAACTTGTTGAGCAGGTCGCAGGTGTCGCGTCGGTAGTAGTCCGGCCGCTGCGAGAACCGCCCGGCCGAGCGCCGGAGCACCTTTCGCCGCACGTCGAGGCGGCGGCCGCCGCGCAGCATCGTGTAGCGCACGAAGTAGTAGCCGCTGCCGACCCTCTTGCGCTTGCCGCCGCCGCGGTTGGACACGCCGTTCCAGGTGAACGACTCAGACCGGTTGCGGAAGCGCGCGACCAGGCGCTCGCGCACGACCCGGCGGCCCTCCGACACCCGGAAGACGTCGACGTCGACCGGCTCGCTGACCCGCCGCGAGAAGCTCAGGCGCACGCCGCGCCCCGCGCGCGCGGCCGACACCGACGAGAAGCCGGCGCTCGACTGGCAGGCGGTGGCGCCGCCGCCACCGCCGCCCCCGCCCGGGCCGGGCGAGGTGGTCACGGGCTGCTGGACCCGAGCCGGCTGGCCCGGCAGCGCGCCGCCGGTCAGGAAGTCGAACGCGGGAGTGTTGTCGAACGGATAGAGGAACGACTGCTCGTTCGTGTCGGTCGGCGCGGCGGCCGCCAGCACGAACGCGGTGTGCGGTCGTCGTCGTGCTCGGAGGCGGTGGGGGCTGCGGCGGGTCCGGCTACCCGGGCTCTCCCGAGTGCGTCGCCAGCGAGGTGAGGGTCCTCGAGCGCGAGACGGTCGGCGACACCGTCGTCGTCGAGCTGCTCACCGACGGGATTCGAGGGCAAGCTCACCCTGTCGCGGGCCGGCGGCCGCTGGCAGATCACCTCCTTCGCGGAGTGACCTCGTCCTCCGGGATGCGCCGCAAGTGCTGCGGGCCGACCGGGCCGGTGAGCCAGACCCCGTTCTCGGCCCTGTAGAAGGCCTGACCCGCGGCGTGCAGGGCGGCGGCGTCGACGGCCAGGACCACCGGCCGGCCGCGGCGGGCGCCGACCTGGCGGGCGGTCGCGACGTCGGGCGAGAGGTGGACGTGGCGGCGGCCCATGGGCGCCAGCCCAGAGGCGAGGATGGTGTCGAGCGCGCCCGGATGGGTGCCGTGGTAGAGGACGACGGGCGGGACGGCGGGCGGATAGCCGAGCTCGACCTCGACCGAATGGCCCTGGACGGCGCGGATGCGGGTGCCGGTCGCGTCGTAGGCGTAGCGGCGCTTGCCCGGCGCGTGGACCGCGGCGTCGAGCTCCTCGCGGGTGATCGGGAATCCGGCCCGGGTGCAGGCGTCGAACAGCGCGCCCACCTCCGCCCAGCCCGCGGCGTCGAGCTCGAGCCCGATCGCCTGGGGAGCGTGGCGCAGGTGCCTGGCGAGGAACTTCGAGACGGTGACCGCCCGGCGCCGGCCCACCGCGCGCCTACTCGATCAGCGCGAGGGCGACCGTGTCGGCGACGAGCCGCCCCTCGACGGTCAGGGCCGCGCGCCCGGCCTCGAGCGCCCCGGGGTCCAGCCAGCCGCCGTCGGCCTGGCGCTGCGCCTCGGCGCGGCCCGCCGGGCCGAGGACGGAGACCGGGAGGCCCTCGGCGCGCCGCAGCTCGAGGAGGACCCGCTCGGCCGTCCGCTGGGTCGGCGAGAGCACCTCGGTCTCGGCCGCCGGGGACATGCC
This sequence comes from Actinomycetota bacterium, assembly GCA_030773575.1. GTDB lineage: Bacteria > Actinomycetota > Thermoleophilia > Solirubrobacterales > Solirubrobacteraceae > JACCYI01. The sequence continues at coordinate 246 of JALYMV010000227.1, read as the reverse complement.
CTGGGCGAGGCGGCGCGCGTAGGCGGCGGGCCGGCGGACGTTCACCCACCGCACGCCGCCCACGTGAGAGTGGCCGCCGGGCCCCACCCCCCACCAGTTCGCAGAGGTCCAGTAGCCCTCGTTGTGCCGGCAGCGCGACGCGGGCCCGGCCGCCCAGCTCGCCACCTCGTACGGCGTCAGGCCGGCCTCGGCCAGCCGCTCGCCGGCCAACCGGTAGCGCCGCGCCTGGGCGTCCTCGTCGGGCCC
>JALYMV010000226.1 GCA_030773575.1 Actinomycetota bacterium | reverse complement strand
GCCCCGGCGTGCTCGGCGAGGACCTCGCCGTGGGAGGCGGCGACCTCCGCCAGCCGCGCCTCCAGGCGCTCCATCAGCCCGGGGACGTGGGCGCCCCCGGCCTCGATGACCGCCGCGACCGCCTCCGCCGACGCCACTACGCCCTCCCGGGGACCGTGCCGGCGTGCAGCGCGATGATGCCGCCGGCGGTGAGGATCCAGCGGACGTCGGCGAGGCCCGCGCGCACCATCGCGGCGCCGAGCGCCTCCGGGCCCGGAAAGCGCTTCACCGAGCTCGGCAGGTAGGCGTAGGCGTCGGGGTCGCCGGCCACCCGGCCCGCCAGCGGGACGATGCGGTCGAACCAGATCGAGAAGAACGTCGAGAGCGGCGGCTTCTGCGGCGTGGTGATCTCGAGGATCACGACCCGCCCGCCCGGCCGGACCACCCGCGCCATCTCGGCCAGCCCGCGGTCGAGGTCGGAGAAGTTGCGCGCGCCGAAGCCGACCGTCGCGGCGGCGAACTCGCCGTCGCCGTAGGGCAGCTCCATCGCGTTGGCCCACTCCCACCTCACCGAGGCGTCCTTGCGGCGCGCGAGCTCGAGCATGCCCTCCGAGAAGTCCGAGCCGACCACGGAGCCGCCCGGCCCGACCCGCCGCGCCAGCTCGATCGCCAGGTCGCCGGTGCCCGTCGCCACGTCGAGCGCCCCGTCGCCCGGCCCGACGGCGGCCAAGTCGGCGGCGCGCTCGCGCCAGCGGTGGTGGAGCCCCGCCGTCATGACGGAGTTCATCGTGTCGTAGAAGCCCGCGATCCGGTCGAACATCGCCCGGACCTGGCCCTCCTCGAGCGTGCCGGCGGCAGCGCCGCTCACGCGGCTACTCCCCGTCGATCACTTGCTTCTCGCCCTTGAGCTGTGAGAGGAAGTCGACCATCGCAGTCTTCTTCTCCTCCGACAGCCCGCGGAACGAGGGCATGGGCGCCGTGGGGTTCTCCAGCGTGCGCCGGATCGCCGCCTTCGGCAGCTTGTCGGCGATGTCGGTCAGCTGCGGCCCGGGCCCGTCGTTGCCGTTCTCCCCGATCTTGTGGCAGGCGAGACAGCCCGACTGGGCGGTCACCAGCTTGCCGGCCTCGTACTGGGGGGCGACCTCCATGTCGATCTCGTTCGGCGAGCCGGCCGCCGCGCCGAGGTAGGTGAGGTAGCCCATGGCGACGATGGTGAGGATGCCGGCCGTCGTGGCGATCGGCCGGCGCTCGGGCCGCCGCTCCGGGTTGCGGTCGTAGAACGGCAGCAGGAAGAGCAGGATGAGGCAGATCGTCGGGACGCCGATCGTCGCCAGCGGCGTGAGGATCGCCGGCTTGATGACGCGCAGCAGCTCGAAGAGGAAGAAGAAGTACCACTCCGGGCGCGGCACGTACGTGGTCGTCGTCGGGTCCGCCTTGGGCCCGAGCTCGGCGCCCAGGACGAGCGACATCATGATGATCGAGAGCATCACGACGCACGCCATGGCGCCGTCCTTGGCCACCGCATAGGGGAAGAACGGCTTGCCCGCCGCCTTCAGGATCGCGTACTCGCGGAGGTACTGCTCCTTCTCGCGGGCGTCCATCTCAGACGCGCTCGCGGTTGAGCTCGGTCGGCGGGTTGGCCTTCATCCACGGCGGGGCCGTGGTGCCGAGCTTGGCCACCAGGTAGAGGTGGGCGCCGATCAGCGCCATCAGCAGGCCGGGGACGAGCAGCATGTGGATCGCGTAGAAGCGCGACAGCGTCGTCGCCCCGAACTCCGCGCCGCCGCGCAGGAAGTCCGAGAGGTACGGGCCGACGTGCGGGCCCGTGCCGTTGATGTTCACGCCCACGATCGTCGCCCAGTAGGAGCGCTGGTCGAACGGCAGCAGGTAGCCCGTGAACGACATGGTCATCGTCAGCACGAGCAGCACGACGCCGATGATCCAGTTGAGCTCGCGCGGGTACTTGTACGCGCCGAAGAAGAAGGTCCTCCCCATGTGGAGGAAGAGCAGGATCACCATCACGGACGAGCCCCACTTGTGCATGCCGCGCACGAACTCGCCGAGGAAGACCTCGTTCGTGATGAAGCGCGTCGACTCGTAGGCCTCGGTGGCCGACGGGACGTAGAACATGGCCAGGAAGACGCCGGTGGTCGCCTGCGAGAGGAAGGCGAACAGCGTCGCGGAGCCCAGCGTGTAGAACCAGTTGGTCCCCTTGGGGACCTTGCGGAACATGGCCCACCGCAGGCCACCCGACAGCGAGGTGCGCTCGTCGACCCAGTCGGCGGCCGAGATGCCGGCTTCCTTGGCCTGCTCGATCGGCCCGACGCGCTCGGACTGGCCCGGGCGCTTGGGCTTCGGCTGGAGCGCCGACGGCAGCGGGGGTGCGGGGAGCTTGAGCTTTGCCATGAGAGAAGGGGTGCTTTCTCTAGAGCTTGGGGGTGGAGAAGCGGCCGGGGTAGAGGTACTGGCCGATGCCGTCCAGGTCCTGACCCGGATCGCGGTAGGAGGGGAAGCGCCGCAGCTCGGAGTTCACCGAGTAGCGCGGCCCGATCTCGAGCTGCCGGTTGCGGACGCGGTTGTAGAAGCGGTCGAGCGGGCGGACGGGCGGGCCGCCGTCCACCTTGCCCTCGAAGTCGTAGACGCCGCCGTGGCACGGGCAGATGAAGCGCTGCGCGGCCTCCGTGTAGCGGACGGGGCAGCCGAGGTGCATGCAACGGGTCGTCAGGACGATGAACGGCTGGAACTTCGCGAACCGCGAGCGGTCGATGTCCGGGTTGAAGCGGCGGATGTAGACCGTGGTCTTGCCGACCTCGCCCACCCCGTAGACCGTGGTGATGACCTTGGGCGTGTAGGTCGTGTCGGAGAAGTCCTCGGGGCGGCCGACCGCCTCCCAGCGCACCTTGGGCCGCTCGAAGATCGCCGAGCCGGCGGCGAAGCCGAGGGCGGGCAGCGCGAACGCGGCGGCGGCGACGCCGCCGGCCGTGTGAGCGCCGAGCGTCATCAGGCGGCGGCGGGTGACCGTCTCGCCCTCGAAGGCGCCGGGAATGCCCCGGTCCTCGGTGTACTTGCTCTTGGGCGGCTGGCGTTCAGGCATCAGCGAGGAGGGGGAGAATAGCTGTCGGAGGGGGCCCGGAGGTGTGACATGGCGCTCTCACGCACCCGGCGCTCCGGCGCGCCACGCCGCCTTGTCCGCGGCATGACCGGGCCCGGCGCCGGCGCCCACCGCCGCGGCCC
>JALYMV010000225.1 GCA_030773575.1 Actinomycetota bacterium | reverse complement strand
GCGCTGGTGCGCGCCCGCGCGGAGGACCTGTTTCGCTAGCCGCCGCTAGGCCGCGGCCTTGGCGGCCGCGCGCAGCGCGACGCGCTCGTCGAAGCGCTCGCGCGCGTCCTCGACCTGCTCGCCGTGCTTGAGCGACCACGTGGCGAGCATCTTCAGCGGGGCGGCGAGGCTCGCCCCGAGCGGGGTCAGCTCGTACTCGACGCGCGGGGGGATGTCGGCGTGGACGCGCCGTTCGATCACGCCGTCGCGTTCCATCGCGCGCAGCGTCTGGGTGAGGACCTTCTCGGAGATCGGCGCGAGCTCGGCGAGCAGTTCGTGGTAGCGGCGGGTCCCGTGCCCGAGCACGAGCAGGACGTCGACCGCCCACTTCGAAGAGAGCAGCACGATCGACTCGCGGATGAGCCGCGCGCAGCGGGTCCGCTCGAGCGAGCGCGGATCCTGGGCCGGAGCAATGGTGGCGGTGACGGAGCGAGGCATGTGGTGATCCCCTTAGTAGATCGTCCCGATCTCGACCGGCACCAGCGAGGGGGATTCAGTGGCGCGGCAATCGGGGTCCTTGAGGCAGCCGGGGCCGGTCGCCGCGGCGAGAGGCACGTCGGGCGCCCGCTGGATGACGTGCTGGAAGTGCGGCGGCGCCGGCGGCGGCGCGTTCAACCGGGCCACCTGCGCGACCGGGTACGGCAGCCAACCCCCGAGCTCGGGTGGGGCGGGGGCGACAGGGCGGGCCGGATCGCGCCTCACGCCACACCCCGCATCGTCGCGGTCAGCGCTTTGAGCGCGCGGGAGACCTTCAGGCGCGCGGCGTTCTGGCTGCAGCCGAGCCGGCCGGCGACCTCGTCGTAGGAGAGCTGCTGCACGACGCGCAGTTCGAGCGCCCGGCGCTGCTCGGCGGGCAGGGCGCCGACCGCATCCTGGAGCGCCGGCCCGAGGCGGGCGGCCTCCATGCGCTCGTCGACGCGCTCGAACTCCTCGGACTCCGCGAAGGCGGCGGGCAGGCCGAGCCTGGCGCGCGCGGCGGTCTCGATCCGGTTGTGCTTGTGGTACTGGCGCAGCAGGTTGCGCGCGATGCCGAACAGCCAGGGCGCGCCCGAGCCGCCCGCCATGTCGCGGAAGCGCCGCGAGCCGTGCCACGCCTCGGCGAACGTCTCGGCGGTGAGGTCGAGCGCCGCCGTCTCCGAGCCCGTCTCGCGCTGGAACCATGCGCGCACCCACACGGCGTAGCGCTCGTAGAACTCCCTATAGGCCTGTGGTTCGCTCCGGGCTGCGGCCAGCAGCTCGGCGTCCGTCTTCAACACGCGGCGGGTCTGCTCTTTCCCCAGGGTGAGTTGCTTACCCCACTATGCACCGAGCGCGCAAAGCATGTCGCGAAAATGTCAGGCGCCTTGCCGCTCGCTGAGCACGCGGTCGAAGACGCGCTCGAGCCGCACCGCGTCGTGGTCCTCGGGAACGGTCTTCTCGAGGTGCATGTGCGCGGCGCGCCCATCGATCTCGAGCGTCGCGATCTGGTTGTCGAACCACGGCGCCTCGTGGACGAACCGCCACCGCACGGGCGGCTCGGGGACACGGGCGCTGCGGGCGAGGAGCTTGCCCACCAGCGTCCCGCCTGTGGAGGCGGCGAAGCGGATCGCGCGCCGCTCGGAATGGTCGAGCGGGTTGCGGAACGGCGAGCAGACCGCCTGCCACACGCTCGACTGCGCGCCCGTCCCGCGAGGGAAGCCGACTTCGGCCAGGTAGGCGTGGTGGACGTCGCCGGAAAGGGCGATGATCGTCGCCGGCGCGCGCCCGTGGCCGAGCTCGCCCGTGGCCAGGGAGCGCATGAGGCGGCAGACCCGCTCGAAGGACTCCCGGAACGCCCCCCAGTGCTCGAGGTCGAGTCCCTGGCGGATCGCCTCGCCGACCCGGGCGGCCGACCGCCCCCATGCGCCGTCGCAGACCGCCTCGTTCCAGGCCTCGAGGTGGTGCATCCCCGGCGCGAGCAGCAGCGGCAGCGACGTCCCCAGCAGCAGGTGGTCGTAGTCGCCGGTGACCTGCTCCTCGATCCAGGCGAACTCGTGCTCGTCGACCATCGACCGGGCCCCCGGCTCGAGCACGCGGCCGGCGCGAGAGTCGATCATCACGAGCCGCGCCGGGCCGATGTCGCGGCAGAAGCTCCAGCGCGTCCCCTGCACCTCGCGGTCGGCGTCGAAGGCGAACTCGCGCAGCAGCGCCTCGGCGTCCTCCCCGGGGTCGCGGACCCGCGCGTAGAGCTCGTGGTTCTCGAGCTCCGCCGGCGAGAGGTTGCCGAGGTGCTGGTAGAGCCAGTAGGAGGCGAACCCGCCCACGATCCGCTCGTCCCACCAGCCCTGGGCGCGCATCGTGCTCACCCAGTCCTGCGAGGTGTTCCAGTCGTCGTGGACGTCGTGGTCGTCGAAGATCATCGCGGTGGAGACCGTGGAGAGCAGCCAGCGGATGTAGTCGTCGCTCCAGGCCTCGCGGTACAGGAGCGTGTACTCCTCGAAATCGGCCACCGTGTCGTAGGGCGGGACGCTCACGTCGCGGCGCTCGTGCAGCGCGGCGTGGACCCCGGGCGAGACCTCGTCGGCGTAGACCTGGTCGCCGAGCATGATCAGGGCGTGCGGCCATTCCTCCGGGGATCGGCGGCGCATGCGCATGACCAGCCCGCGCAGCGCGTCGGCCTCCCGGCCGCGCTCGTCGTCGTCCTTGCCCAGGGAGTACGGCGGCTCGTGCGGGGCCGCCACACGGCAGGAGCCGAACATCAGCTTGACGCGGCCGTCGCGGCGCGGGGTGTGGATCACGCTCGGCGGGAACGGCGAGTCGGCCTCGGGCCAGACGCGCTCGCCGTCGAGCGAGACCTCGTACGGGGTGACGGTTCCTGGCTCGAGCCCCTTGCAGTGCACGAGCGCGTAGTGGTGGCCGGCGACCTCGAAGGTCGGCTCCGAGCAGGCGAGGATCTCGACCTCGCAGGGCCCGTCGGTCTCCACCCAGACCGTGGCCCCCGTCTCGCCCACGTAGCGCAGGAGGGGACCCAGTACGAGGCCGGCCATGGGCAGCAGACTACCCTCGTGCGCCCGTGCGACGGCCCCGTTTCCTCCTGCTCCTGCCGCTGCTTCTGGCCGCCGCCTGCGGCGCGACGACCGGTTCGGACCGCCCGGACACCGAGCCGTCGCTGCTGCTCGACTCCGCCCCGAACGGGGTCCACGCGGGGATCTACCTCGCTCGCGGCCGGGGCTACGACACCGCGGAGGGGGTGCGGCTGAGGATCCGCAAGCCCGGTGCCTCGACCGATGCGCCGCGGCTTTTGGAGGGCGGGCGCGTCGACCTCGCGATCCTCGGCATCCACGACCTCGGCCTCGCGCGCGAACGCGGCGCCGACCTCGTCGGCGTGATGGCCCTCGTCCAGCGTCCGCTCGGCGCGGTGCTCGCCCAGCCCGGCGTGCGCAGCCCGCGCGAGCTCGAGGGCGGGCGCGTGGGCGTGACGGGCCTGCCGTCGGATCGCGCCGTCCTGCGCTCCGTCGTCCGCGGGGCCGGGGGCGACCCGCGGCGGGTGCGCGAGACCAGGATCGGCTCGGAGGCGGTCAGGGCGCTCCTCGCGCGCCGGGTCGACGGCGTCACGGCGTTCTGGAACGTCGAGGGCGTCGCGGCCCGCGCACGGCGGCCCGGGATCAGCGAGTTCCGCGTCGACGAGTTCGGCGCCCCCGCCTTTCCCGAGCTCGTCCTGTGCGTGACGCGGGCGACGCTCGAGGATCGCCGCGACGAGATCGAGGCGGTGATCCGGGCGCTGCAGCGTGGATACGTGGAGACCCAGTTCGACCCCGAGTCCGCGGTCTCGGCGATCGTGGCCCGGGAGCGGGCGGTCGGCCAGGCGGCGCTCGCCGCCCAGCTCGACGCGGTCGCCCCCGCCTTCACCGCCGGCGTCCCGGCCTACGGTCTGCTCGAGCGCGACCGCCTCGAGGCGTGGGCGCGCTGGGACGTCGAGTTCGGGGTCCTGCGCCGCCGCCCCGACGTGGGTCGCGCGTTCGACACGGGGCTGGTGGGGCCGGCGGTCGAGCGCTAAGCCTGGATCCAGGCCAAGAGTCTGTCGGGAAAGTGGCGCCCGACCGGGGCGGTTCAGGACCGAGCGGGGCGGCGACGACGCGGATTCCGCAGCCACGTGGGATTCGGGGCGGTGGCGCATCCGCGCCGTGTCCTGGGCCGCATCCGGGCGCTGCGAGACTTTTTCGACAGGCTCCTAACGCCCGAGCTCCGCCCGGAGCGCCTCGTACGCCGGCTTGGGCGAAAGGTCCCGTCGCAGGAGACCCATCTGGGCCTCGAAGGAGTCGGGGTCGGTGCCCGTGTTGCGGAGGTTGTAGGTGATGACCGCCTCGACGAAGGGCCACTCCCGCGCGATCCGGTGGTTGTCGACCGTGTACTCCGCCTGCTTCTCCGGCGTCACGCACCAGGAGTTTCCCCCCTCCGTGCACGTCGGGAAGCCGGTCTCGGTGATCCACAGGCCGAGCGCCGACTCGCCGTGGGCGACCATGATCTCGCGCATCCACTCCGTACCGAGCCGGTAGGAGTACTTCCGCTCGACGGCCGCGGTGACGTCGTCGGGATCGCGGCCCTCGCTGTACGGGTGGTAGGCGATCCCGTCGTGGCTGCCCTTGATGGCAAGCCGGTCGTAGAGGTCACGCAGGAAGTCCCCATCGGAGTAGACGAGCGACCCGCCGAGCACCGTGAGGCTCGGCTGCGCCGCCTTGATGCGCGGATAGGCGGCCCTGAGCATCGACGCGTAGGACGCCGCGGGATCCGGGCCCTTGAGGAACAGGCTGTGGTTGGGCTCGTTCCAGATCTCGAGCGCGCGCATCTGATCGCCCCAGCGCTCGGCGACCCACGCCGCGGCGTCCGCGAAGTCGGCGGGGTCCGCCGGCGGGTAGGCGGTCACGCCGCGCTCCCACCACGCACCCGAGCAGCTCTGCTTGAGGTCGCTCGGTGCGGTCGAGGCCCAGCACGGGGTCGAGAAGAGGACCGCGATGACCTCCAGCCCGCGCGCCTGGGCGTGGGCGAAGAAGGTGTCCGCCTTCTCGATGTAGGGCTGGGAGAACTGACCCTTCCCGTTCGTCTCGATGCTCGACCACCCGACGTCGACCCGAACGGCCTCCAGCCCCCCGGCCTTGGCCGCGTCGAGCTCGCGGTCGATCTCGGCGACCGTCATGCTCGACCACAGCCCGTGCACGTGCGCTCCGGCGAGGTGCGTGCGTGGCGGCGACGGGGTGGGGGTCGGCGTCGCCGTGGGCGACGGCGTCGCGGTTGGCGATGGAGCCGGGGACGGGGTCGGAGCCGGAGTTGGGGACGGGGTTGCCCTCGGCGCGGGCGTGGGAGTCGGAGTCGGGGTCGGAGACGAGGTTGCCGTCGAGTGCGGAAAGGGCCCCGGCGCCGGAAGCGGCGTCGCCGTCGGACCGTGCTCTGGCCCCGCCGCCGGCGGGGAGACGGAAGGCCGGAAGGGGTCTTCCGCCGCCGGCGCCAGCGGCCGGGGCGCGAACGGGTTCGTGACGACCACAAGCCGCGGCGCCAGAGCGCCGCGCTCACGCGTCGCGAAGAGCTTGAGCGGTCCGCCGTTCGCACTCAGCGCCAGCTCGACGACCCCTGGACCGGCGACGAGCCTCGAGACGTCGATCGTCGCCCACGCCGACCGCCTGAGCGGACCGGACGCGCCGGCGACGTGGCCTACTGCGGGGGCGCGCCGCCAGGTGACGGAGCGCTCGCTCCAGGGGCCGGTCCGGGCGGGCGTCACGCGCCTGGCGACGATCGGCGAGGTGGACCTGCGCCGGGAGTAGAGCAGCAGGCGCGCGCCGGCGATGCCCCCGTCGAGCCCCCGCACCCGGAAGCGGAGGTAGGCCGTCGCGACGGAGCGGCGGCCGACGACCATCGTGCCCGCCGAGCCGAAGTTCCTCTCCGGCCTGGCGGCGGACGCGTGGGTGTCGGCGGCCGGGCGGAAGGTGAAGGACGAGCCGGCCGCGGGCGCGGCGCCCGAGACGAGCACGAGTGCCGCAAGCGCGGTGACCAGCGGCACTCGGCCGGCCCCGCTCCTCACGGCGCGCCCAGCCGGTCGATCAGCGCGGCGC
>JALYMV010000224.1 GCA_030773575.1 Actinomycetota bacterium | reverse complement strand
GGAGCGCGCCGACGACCGCCTCGACCGCCTCGTCGACCGCCAGCAGCGACTCGCGCCGCGCCCGCAGGTCCTCGCCGATCCGCTCGCGGGCGGTGGGCCCGATCCGCCGCAGCCGGCGGACGTAGGGCGGCTTGTCGCGCACGTCGAGCTCGTCGAAGGCGGGCGAATCGGGCTGCAGCGTCCCGAACAGGCCCGCGTGGCGGGGGGCGGGGCGCACGTGGGGGAGGGTGGTCGAGCCGGGGTCGGCGACCTCGCCGTGCGGCGCGACGAAGGCGAGCGAGAGGAAGAACGGGTCCTCGTCGCCGCCCGGACCGTGCGCGTCGATGATCTCGACCGCCCGGTCGCGCAGCACGTCGGTCTGGTAGAGCGCGGGGTCCTCGGCGTGGAAGTCGCCGTAGGTCGTGTCGACGCCGTTCTCGTGGAGCGTGTAGCCCCACATCTGGTAGGTGCTCTTGTCCACGGTGCCGTGCCAGTCCGCCCAGCCGGGCGGGACGGTGGCCGGCCGCCGCAGCCCGTAGCCGTTGAGGTACTTGCCGACGTGGCTCGTGTCATAGCCCGCCGCCCGCAGCCACACCGGCAGGGTGTGCTCGGCGTCGAGCGCCTCGAAGCCGCCGTCGGACGGCGTGGTGCTGCGGACCCCGTGGTTGTGGGCGTAGCGCCCCGTCAGGAACGTCGCGCGCGACGGGCAGCACAGCGGATAGGAGACGTAGGCGCGTTCGAAGGTCGTCCCCGCGACCCCGATCAGCGCCCGCGTTCGCGGCATGGCGTCCAGATCCGCGTAGGTCTGGTCGTCGGTCACGATCACGACGAAGCTCGGCCGCGCCGGACCCTCCGCGGAGGCCGGGAGGGGGGCGGCGCCGACTGCCGCAGAGGCGGCGAGCAGGCCGAGGAGGAGGACGAGGCGGCGCATCCCGGGGCGCCGACACGATAGGACCGCTATCCCGCGCCGAGCACCTCGACGTTCGCCACGCCGGCCTTCACGCGGAAGCGCTGGAGCGTGAAGAGGTTGCTCTGCGCGGCGCGGACGGTGCGCGGCGCCTTGTACTGCACGAGCAGCTCGTCGGGCCGGGCCTCGAGCACCCCGTAGCCCTTGAAGGACTGGTTGGAGTACTTGATCTGCGGGTTCTGGCTTCCCGCGCCCGTGTCGAGCGCGGCGGCGAACTGGTCGCGGAACTGCTCGCCGCCCTGGCGGTCGGCGATCCCCTCTGACGTGATCGAGCCGCCGACGAACTCGGTGGCGAATGCGGCCGGCTGGCCCGAGCGGTCCTGGCGGCCGGTCGGAGAGACGTTGCCGGCGAAGAACGTGTGGATGTCCCCCGTGAGGAACGAGACGTTCTGGATCTTGCGGTCAAGGACAAACTCGCCGAGCTCGCGGCGCTCGGCGGTGTAGCCGTCCCAGGAGTCCACGACGAACGGCTGGCCCGTCACGTAGTCGAGCGACATCATCTGCACCTGGTTGCCGACGAGCTTCCAGGTCGCCTGCGAGCCGGCCAGCGCCGCCTTGAACCACGCCTTCTGCTCGGCGCCGAGCATGGTGCGCCCCGGCGCGTCCTTCTCGCCGCACGTGCCCGGCGGCGGCGCGATGGCGTCGCCGCAGGGCTGGTCGGAGCGGAACTGGCGCTGGTCGAGGAGGAACACGTCGGCGTTGCGCCCGAGCGGGATGGTGCCGTAGATGCGGTCGCGCCCCCCGGCGATCTCGAGCTGCGGCATGTGCTCGAAGAAGGCGCGGTAGCCGTTGGCGCGGCGCTGCGCGAACTCGATCGTGCGCCGCTGGGTGGCATCGCCCGGCTTGTCGGCCGCGTAGTTGTCCTCGACCTCGTGGTCGTCCCAGATCGTGTAGAGCGGGTGGCGCTCGCGGACCGCGAGGAGGTTCGGGTCGGTGTGGTAGAGCCGGTACTTGTCGCGGTACTCGCCGAGCGTCTGCACCTCGGCCGTGCCATTGGGCCCCGTGCGGTCGACCCGCGTCTTGTTGGGGTCGAAGGAGCGCTCGTAGATGTAGTCGCCCAGGCAGATGACCAGGTCGAGGTCCTCCTCCTGGGCGATCCCGGCGTGGGCGGTGTAGAAGCCGGACTCGTAGTCCTGGCAGGAGAAGAACGCGACCCGCACGGGCTCGCGCGAGTCGGCGGGCCGCGCGGTGCGGAAGCGGCCGACCGGCGACGTCTGGTCGCAGGTGAAGAAGCGGTAGAAGTAGCGCTCCGACGGCCGGAGCCTGGCGCTCTCGACCCGCGTGGTGATCGCGAGGTCGCTCCCGGCGTCGGGCGTGACGCTGCGGCGGATGAGCACGGAGCGGAAGTCGGGCTCCGTGGAGATCTCGAACTGCATCCGGCCCGGCCGCTCGAGCTCTGAGACCTTCGTCCACAGCGTGATGCCGTTCGTGGTCGGCTGGCCGGAGGCGACGCTCTGGGTGAAGCGGCCGCCGCGCGCGACGGCGGGGCCGGACTGGGCGAGGCTGCGGGCGCTCGTGAGGCCGCCGGCGAGGACGACGCCGCCCGCACCGGCGAGGAACCGGCGACGTGTGATCGGGGAGGTGGTCACCATGTGACTGTGGTCGGGAGAAGTCCGGTTCCGGGATCGCGGATACACGATGTTCACAGGCGTCCTCGGACGGCTGCTCATATAGAGGCTGCCATGAAGCGCCTCCTCATGACGCTGCTTGCCCTCACCGCGCGAAAGCTGTAGGGAGCCCATGCGCCGCCGCCTCACCGCCCTGCTCCTCCCGCTCGCCGCGCTGCTCGCCGGCGTGGCGGTCGTCGGCCTGGCCTCGCCGGGCGCGGAGGAGTGCTTCGCGCAGGCCGGCAGCGAGCCCGACGTCGAGGGGCGCATCGCCTGCCCCGCGGGCGCCGGCGGCCCGGCAGCCGGCCCCGCGCCGGGTTCCGG
>JALYMV010000223.1 GCA_030773575.1 Actinomycetota bacterium | reverse complement strand
CATCAAGGCGCTCGAGGAGGAGTTCGGCGTGTCCGCGACGGCGGTCGCCGCGGCGGCCCCCGGCGCCGGCGCGGCCGGTGCCGACGGCGACGGCGGCGCCCCCGAGGAGGAGCAGACCGCGTTCGACGTCGTCCTCACCGGCGCCGGCGACAAGAAGATCCAGGTCATCAAGGTCGTCCGCGCGGCCACCGGCCTCGGCCTCAAGGAGGCCAAGGCGCTCGTCGACGAGGCCCCCAAGCCGGTCAAGGAGGGCGTCGACCGCGAGGAGGCCGACAAGCTCAAGGCCGACCTCGAGGAGGCCGGCGCCTCCGTCGACGTCAAGTAACGTCGCCGAAGCCGGGGAGCGAAGCGAGCCGGCTGGCAGGCGAAACCGCATTCCGCCGGGAGCGAAGCGACCCGGCCGGCAGGGCGAAACCGCCGGAGGGGGCTACGCCGCCGCCCTCCGGCGATGCCCGGCTCGTTCACGGCGCGGTGGCCACCCCGCTCGCCTGAGCGACGGCGGCCTGCGCGGCGTCGAGGGTGACCAGCATCCGGCGGGTTGCCAGAGCCGTGGCCACGATCAACAGGTCGCTGGCCTTCGTCAGGCGACGCTGGTGGCGGGCGGTGGCGAGCACATCGCCGTAGCGGTCTGCGACGTCCTCGTCGACCGGCAGCGGAAGGAAGGCGGCTCGAACCGCTTCAAGCCGGCGTCTCCGGGCGGCGCGTTCGACATCGGTGCGGGCCAGCAGGATGCCCGCGCGCAGCTCCCCGAGCGACATCACGGAGATCGCCGCCGAAGGCGGAAGCTCGACGGGTCCGCCGATGAGCACGCTCGTGTCGAGCAGGGCGCCGGACGTCACGGATCCACGCCGATGTCGATCGGCGCTTCGGCCGCGGCGAGCTCGGCCGCGAGATCGTCGCCGTCGATCGGCAGGGCGAGAATGGCTTCGATGGTCGCGCGGTCGACGTCTCGCCGGGGGATCCCGGCGTCGTGCGGCGGGACGAGCCGGGCGACCGGTCGGCCACGCACCGTCACCGTGAAGCTCTCCCCGGCCTCGGCTGCGCGCAGGACCCGTCCGATGTCATTTCGAAGCTCCCTCTGGGCGATCACCCGGTCGGCCACTGCTACGCAGCGTAGCAACGCGGCGCAAAGCCTGTGGCGGAGCGGCTGTCTGGGTGATTGTCGCTGTCAGCCTTCGAGGGTCGTCTCTCACGCCGCGGCGAGCGTCGCGCGCAGCCCGTCCTCGAGCCCCGTGCCGGCGCGCCATCCGAGTGCGCCGGCCGCGCGGGCGGGGTCGAGGGCGCTGCGGGTGATCTCGCCGAGGCGCTCGGGGGCGTGCTCGGGCGCGAGGTCTGCGTCCGGGCGCAGGACGCGAAGCGCGTCGATGAGCTCGAGGACCGTCGTCTCCCGGCCGGTGCCGACGTTCAGGGAGCCCTCGAAGCCCGAGCCGAGCGCGGCCAGGTTGGCCTCCACGACGTCGCCGACGTAGACGTAGTCGCGGGTCTGCAGGCCGTCGCCGAAGACAGTCGGTCGACCGCCGTGCAGCGCCTTGCCGCAGAAGATCGCGATCACCCCGCCCTCGCCGAGCGGGTCCTGGCGCGGACCGTAGACGTTCGAGTAGCGCAGGCAGACCGTCGAGAGCCCGTGCAGCCGCGAGTACAGCCCGCAGAGCCCCTCGGCCGCGAACTTGCTCTGGCCGTAGGGGGAGAGGGGCTGGATCGGCGCCTCCTCCGAGGTGGGGACGGTCTCCGCCTCGCCGTAGATCGCTCCGCCGGTCGAGGAGAAGACGAAGCGACCGACGCCGGTGCGACGCGCCGCCTCGAGCAGCACGGCCGTGCCCTCGACGTTCACGCGCGTGTCGTAGGCCGGGTCCTCGACGGAGCGCCGCACGTCGATCTGGGCGGCGAGGTGGAAGACGACGGCCGGCCGCTCGGCCTCCATCGCGGCCACCACGGCGTGCGGGTCGGCGATGTTGCCGACGTGGAGCCGGGCGCCCCGCTCGCCCGCCTGCTCGAGGTTGCGCTCGCGCCCCGTGGAGAGGTCGTCGAGCACGCCGACCTCGTGGCCACGGGCCAGCAGGGCGTCGACGACGTTCGAGCCGATGAAGCCGGCGCCGCCGGTGACCAGTGCCTTCACGGTGCGCGGAGTATGGCGGCGCGCCCGCGGACGCCACTCCTTGCCCCACCCTCTACACTTCCCCACGTCGGCCGATAGTCGCAGCCGCCCTCAGACGCGCCGCCCGCGACATACGGGCAGGCGCCGGGCGGGGTCCGTGAGCGCCGACCGTCCCCGCGCAGGGGTCCTTCCCCCGGCGTGCTATAACAACGGGTCGCGCTCCCGCCCCGCCGCCTGCCGCCGGCGAAGTCAGCGAGGCGGGCCGCCTCTCTCCGATAGTGCCCGTCCGATTCCGCCGCCCCGATGTGAGGAGCCGTCTTGGCCTCTGATGCCCTGCGCACCCGCCGTACGTTCGCGCGTCTCGAGCACGTGCTCGACGTTCCGAACCTGATCGACATCCAGAAGAAGTCCTTCGACTGGCTCGTCGACACGGAGAAGGGGGGCTTGAGGGAGACGATCGACGACATCTCGCCGATCGAGGACTACACGGGCAACCTGGCCGTCCAGTTCGGGGAGTTCACCTTCGACGCCCCGGTCGCCTCGCTCGAGGAGTGCCGGGAGAAGGACCTCACGTACGCGCGGCCGCTGACGGTCACCGTCGGCTTCATCAACCGCGAGACGGGCGAGATCCGCGAGCAGTCCGTCTTCATGGGCGACTTCCCGTGGATGACGGAGCGGGGCACCTTCATCATCAACGGCACCGAGCGCGTGGTGGTCACGCAGCTCGTCCGCTCCCCGGGCGCCTACCTGATGGAGCCCAAGGACGCCGAGAAGCAGGTCTTCGTCGCCAACCTCATGCCGGCGCGCGGCTCCTGGCTCGAGCTCGAGATCGACAAGAAGGGCAAGGTCTTCGTCCGCATCGACCGCAAGCGCAAGCTGCCGGTCACCGTCCTGCTGCGCGCGATGGGCTACGCCTCCGACGAGGAGATCCTCAACCTCTTCGAGGACTCCCTCTACATCCGCAACACGATCGAGTCCGACACCGAGGTCACCAAGACCGAGGAGGGCGCGCTCATCGAGCTGTTCAAGAAGCAGCGCCCGGGCGAGCCGCCGTCGGTCGACAACGCGCGCGCCCTGCTGCACCAGCTGTTCTTCGACCCCAAGCGCTACGACCTCACGCGGGTCGGCCGCTACAAGCTCAACGCGCGTCTGAATCTCGACATCGACCTCGACACGCGGACGCTCACCCACGACGACATCATCAGCCTGGTCCGGGAGCTCGTCTCCCTGCCCAAGCGCCTCGGCATGCCCGAGGACATCGAGGGCCTCGAGATCAAGGACTACGCCGCCGAGGCGCAGATGCGCCCGCGCGAGCCCGTCGCCGACCACCTCGACGAGTACGAGCACTTCGGCAACCGCCGCCTGCGGACGGTCGGCGAGCTCATCCAGGAGGCCTTCCGGATCGGCCTCTACCGGATGGAGCGCGTCGTGCGCGAGCGCCTCACCACCGAGGACGCCGACACGATCACGCCGCAGACCATCATCAACATCCGCCCGGTCGTGGCCGCGCTCAAGGAGTTCTTCGGCTCCTCGCAGCTCTCGCAGTTCATGGACCAGACGAACTCGCTGTCGGGCCTCACCCACCGGCGGCGGCTCTCCGCCCTCGGCGCCGGCGGCCTCACGCGCGAGCGCGCGCCCATCGAGGTCCGCGACGTCCACCCGACCCACTACGGCCGCATGTGCCCGATCGAGACCCCCGAGGGCCCGAACATCGGCCTCATCGGCTCGCTCTCCTCCTACGCGGAGATCTCCGAGCACGGCTTCATCACCACGCCGTACCGCGTCGTCCAGGACGGCAGGGTCACCGACGAGATCGTCCACCTCGACGCCACGCAGGAGGAGGAGCAGGTCATCGCCCAGGCCAACACGCCGGTGGGCGAGGACGGCCGGCTGCAGGGCGACGAGATCCTCTGCCGGACGCAGTCGGGCAACTACCTCGTCACGACCGCCGAGCAGGTCGACCTCATGGACGTCTCGCCGGAGCAGATCTGGTCCGTCGCGACGGCGATGATCCCGTTCCTCGAGCACGACGACGCCAACCGCGCGCTCATGGGCTCCAACATGCAGCGCCAGGCGGTGCCGCTCCTGCGCACGGACGCGCCGGTCATCGGCACGGGCATGGAGCGCCGCGCCGCGGTGGACACCGGCGACGTGGTGATCGCCCGCAACGGCGGCACCATCGACTTCGTCGACTCGACGAAGATCGTCGTGGCGGCCGACGGCGGCGAGCGCGACGAGTACGAGCTGCAGAAGTTCATGCGCTCCAACCAGGGCACGCTCATCCACCAGAAGCCGCTCGTGAAGGCCGGCCAGGTCGTGGAGGCCGGCGACGTGATGGCCGACGGCTCGGCCACGGACGCCGGCGAGATGGCGCTGGGCAAGAACCTGATGGTCGCCTTCATGTCCTGGGAGGGCTACAACTTCGAGGACGCGATCATCCTCTC
>JALYMV010000222.1 GCA_030773575.1 Actinomycetota bacterium | reverse complement strand
GTCGCGTGCGGCGCGGCGTGGGCGCCGTCGCTGAGCGGCACCGCACCGCCCGCCGCCATGCGGCCGAAGCGCATCCCCTCGAAGGTGGCGAGGCCGGTGACCGCAACGGCGGCGACGAGCACGTCCTTCGCGCGGGCCAGACGCAGCTCCGGGCCCGAGAGCCGCTTGGCTGCGATCTCGTTCGGCCGGCCGGCGAACCAGCCCGTCGCCACGGCGAGCAAGGAGAGCGAGTTGACGGTCCCGTAGCGGCGCCAGGCGGCGTTGACCACCTTGCCGCGCTCGGCGGGGTCGGAGATCTCGGTGACGCTCGGGTGCAGCGCGTGGCGGCCGAACAGGTTGCCGCCGAGCAGGCCCGCCGTATCTGGGGGATGTGGCGGCCGCGAAGCGCCGCCTGTAAGGGGGCGAAGCCCTCTTGCGTGGGCGGCGCGACCGGCCTGGGAGAGCGGCAGCGGGGCGATCGGGAACGAGGACATGCCCTCGCCCCTACCCGCCCCCTCCTCACAGATGCGCCTGGTCGTTCCAGGTCGTCAGGACCCAGCCCTCGAAGTCGATCCCGTCCATCCGCCGGCGGCGGCGCTCGAAGATCGAGATGCCGGTGTTGGCGTGGCCCGCCCCGTAGAGCGGGACGACGTGCTGCGGCCCGAAGCCGTCGCCGAACAGCGCCGCACCGAGGAAGAAGTGCAGGAATCCGAAGTGGCTGACCGCGAGGAAGCGCTGACGCGACGCGCGCTCGACCAGCCGCTCCTGCACCGCGTGCACGCGCTCGACGATCGCGTTGAACGACTCGGCGCCCGGCTCGGCGAAGTCGGGCGGCGCCGTCGGCATCCAGTTCAGCGTGCCCGTGTCGCCGTAGTCGGGCGAGGAGGCGTAGAAGGCGTCGGACTGGCGGACCTCGCGCAGGTCGCCCTCCGTCTCGACCGGCAGGCCGAGCACCTCGGCGATCCCCTGGGCGGTCTCCTGCGCGCGGCGCATGTCCGACGCCACGATGAGCTCGAGCCCCATCCCGTCGAGCCGCCGACCGACGCCGCTGGCCTGTGCCCAGCCGCGGTCCGACAGCCGGTCTGCGTCCGGCGGGCGCCGGACCCGGGCGCGGTCGCTGGCGTTGGCCACCGACTCGCCGTGGCGGGTGAAGAAGAGGGTCAGCTCGGCGTCGCTCACAGCGACTTCAGGAAGAGCTCGTGGACGCGCGTCTCGCCCGCGATCTCCGGATGGAAGGAGATGACCAGGAGCTTGCCGTGCCGGGCGGCCACCGGGTGGCCGTCGACGGCGGCGAGGATCTCGACGTCGTCGCCGTGCTCCTCGATCCACGGCGCGCGGATGAAGACCGCCCGGACCGGGTCGCCCTCGATCCCGGGGATGTCGAGGTCCGCCTCGAAGGAGCGGACCTGGCGGCCGAACGCGTTGCGGCGGGTCGTGTAGTCGGCGAGACCGAGGTGGTCGCGGTCGAGCATGATCATCCCCGCGCAGGTGCCGAGCATCGGCGTGCCCGCCCGCGCGAGCTCGCGCAGCGGCCCGGCGAGCCCCTCGCGCTCGATGCCCAGCGTCATCGTCGTCGACTCCCCTCCCGGGATCACCAGCCCGTCGAGCCCCTCGAGGTCGGCGGGCACGCGGACCTCGCGGACCTCCGCGCCCAGGTCGCGCAGCACGCGCGCGTGCGCGGCGAAGTCGCCCTGGAGGGCGAGGACCCCGACGAGCAAGCGCCGCCCTACCAGCCGCGGTTGGCGAGGAGTTGGCGCTCCTCGAGCTTGCGCGTCTCGAGCGAGGCCATGGCGGTGCCGAGGCCCTCGGAGGCGCGCGCGACCCGCTCGGGGTCGGCGAAGTGGGTCGTGGCCTCGACGATCGCCCGGGCGCGGCTCGGCGGATCCTCGGACTTGAAGATTCCCGAGCCGACGAACACGCCCTCCGCGCCGAGCTGCATCATCAGCGACGCGTCGGCCGGGGTGGCGACCCCGCCGGCGGAGAAGAGCACGACGGGCAGCCGGCCGTGGGCGGCGACCTCGCGGACGAGGTGCAGCGGCGCCTGGTGCTCCTTGGCCGCGGTGGCGAGCTCGGCGTCGTCCATCACGGTCAGGCGCTTGACCTCGCTCGAGATGCGGCGCATGTGGCGGACGGCCTCGACGATGTCGCCCGTGCCGGCCTCGCCCTTGGAGCGGATCATCGCCGCGCCCTCGCCGATGCGCCGCAGCGCCTCGCCGAGGTTCGTCGCGCCGCACACGAACGGGACCTTGTAGCCCCACTTGTCGATGTGGTTGGCCTCGTCGGCCGGGGTGAGCACCTCGGACTCGTCGATGTAGTCGACCTCGAGCGCCTCGAGCACCTGCGCCTCGGCGATGTGGCCGATCCGCGCCTTGGCCATCACGGGGATCGAGACGGCCTCCTGGATCCCGCGGATCATCGCCGGATCGGACATGCGCGCGACGCCGCCGTCGCGGCGGATGTCGGACGGGACCCGCTCGAGCGCCATCACCGCGACCGCGCCGGCGTCCTCGGCGACCTTCGCCTCGTCAGGGGTGACGACGTCCATGATCACGCCGCCCTTGAGCATCTCGGCCAGGCCGGCCTTCACACGGAAAGTGGCTTCGTCGCGCATGGGCATCACTCTAGCCGCGGGTCCATGGGCCCCGGCGTCCAAAACGGGGAGCCAGGGTGCGTCAGCTCGGAAGGGCCACCCGCGCCGCCCGCGCCCGGGCGACGGGCGCCGCGCCCTCGAGCGTCCCTCGCTCGGCGAGCGGGCGGATCCGCAGGAACCACTCCGTGCGGTGGTGGCCCTCCGCGCGGTCGCGGCGCATGGCATCGCGGTGGTGCCCTGCCCCAAACGCGTAGCGCCTGGCGTCGGCGTAGGCGCGCCAAACGCTGCACGACGTGGTGTTGAACGGGCCGCTCGCGATCGCCAGGCCGCCGGTGTAGCCCGGCTCCCGCTCCACCTGGGCGATCGTATGGGCGGCGTCGGAGAAGAAGGCCGGCACCCAGCGGGCGCGCAGGTCTCCCGAGATGAGGATCAGGGCGGGCTCCTCGTCGTCGAGGCCGTCGGCGCCCTCCGTGTCCGGCGTCCAGCCCTTCCACGGCTCGGTGAAGGCCGCGCGCACCACCTCGCCCTCGACGTGCCAGTGCTCGCGCGCGCCGGCGCACAGG
>JALYMV010000221.1 GCA_030773575.1 Actinomycetota bacterium | reverse complement strand
GTCCATCGCCGAGCGGTCGAAGCCGGGGAGGTCGAGCGGCGAGCGGATCGGCTCGGCGGCGATCCGGCCGGCCGCGTCGCGGAGCGGGCGGATCTCGGAGGGAAGGGGGCGGGCGGCGCCGGCGATCCGCGCCCACGCCTCGGCGATGTCGATCACGCGTCCTCGCCTCCGGGCGAGCCGGGGGCCGGCCCGACCTTCGGGACACCGCCGTGCGGATGGCCGCCCCCCGCCCGCACCGCGAGCGCGTGGGGGAGGAGCGGCAGCAGGATCTCGAGTGCGTCGCGCACGCCGCCCGGCGAGCCGGGCAGGTTGACGATCAGCGAGTCGCCGCGCAGCCCCGCCACCGCGCGCGACAGCCACGCCTTGGGGAAGCTCTTGGCGCTCTGCACCCGCACCGCCTCGGGCAGCCCGGGCACGTCGACCGGCGCGACCGCCCGCGTGGCCTCCGGGGTGACGTCGCGCGGGGCGAGGCCGGTGCCGCCGGTCGTGAGCACGAGCGCGCAGCCCACGTCGTCGCAGAGGCGGATCAGCTCGGCCTCGATCGCCGCGCGGTCGTCGGCCACGAGCGCCGTCTCGGCGATCGCGAAGCCGCCGGCCGCCTCGAGCGCCGCGACGATGATCCCCGTCGTCTCGTCCTCGCGCTCGCCGCGCGAGCGGGTGTCCGAGACGCCGAGGACGCCGACCGCGTGCTCAGCCACCGATCTGCGACATGGACCGCGCGGGCGGCACGAAGCCCGGCTCGTTGACGTGGTGCTTGAGCTCCTTGTGCCAGACGGCGTCGCGCACGATCGCCTCGAGCTCTGCGTCGGAGGCGCCGTCGCGCAGCGGCCCGCGCAGGTCGGTCTCCGTCACCGAGAACAGGCAGGTGCGCATCCGCCCGTCGGCGGTCAGGCGGATCCGGTTGCAGTCGCCGCAGAACGGCTCGGTGACCGGGGAGATGAAGCCGATCTCGCCCTGCCCGTCGGCGAAGCGATAGCGGCGCGCGGTGCCGCTCGGCGCGCGGCCGACCGGCTCGAGCGGGTGGACCGCGTGGATGAGGTCGCGGACCACGGCGTTGGGCAGCACCTTGGACGGATCCCACGCGCGGTCGCCGTCGAGCGGCATGAACTCGATGAAGCGGACCTCGTAGGGCTTGCGCCGCGCGAGCTCGGCGAAGGCGAGCACCTCGTCCTCGGTGAAGCCGCGCAGGGCGACCGCGTTGACCTTGATCGGCCGCAGCGCCTCGAAGCGCTCGGCGGCCTCGAGCCCCTCGAGCACGCCGGCGAGCGAGTCGCGGCGGGTCATCGCGAAGAAGCGGTCCCGCGAGAGCGAGTCCAGCGAGACGTTGACCCGCCGCAGCCCGGCGGCGACGAGCTGCTCGACCTGGCGGGCGAGCAGGTAGCCGTTCGTGGTGAGCGAGAGGTCCTTGACGTCGGGCAGCGCGCTCAGCCGCGCCACGAGCCGCCACAGCTCGCGGCGCACGAGCGGCTCGCCGCCCGTCAGGCGGACGTCGTGGACGCCCATGGCGCCCAGCAGCGCGACGATCCGCTCGATCTCCTCGTAGGAGAGGACCTCGGCGCGCTCGAGCCACGGCAGCCCCTCGGCCGGCATGCAGTACTGGCAGCGGAAGTTGCAGCGGTCGGTGACCGAGATGCGCACGTCGCCGATCGCCCGGCCGTGACCGTCGAGGAGCGGCTCGAGGCGGCGAGTGCTCACCGGCTCACGCCTCGCGCCGCCAGTCGCCCGAGCGCCCGCCCGTCTTCTCGAGCAGCTCGACGCGCTCGACGACGACGCCCTTCTCGATCCCCTTGACCATGTCGTAGACGGTCAGCGCGCCGACCGCGCAGGCGGTCAGCGCTTCCATCTCGACCCCCGTGCGGTCCGTGGTCCGCGCGGTCGCCGTGACGGTGACGGTGCCGGCGGCGGGGTCGACCTCGACGTCGGGATCGAGCTGGGTGAGCGCGAGCGAATGGCAGAGCGGGATGAGCTCGTCCGTGCGCTTGGCGGCCTGGATGGCGGCGATCCGGGCGACGGCCACGACGTCGCCCTTGGGCGCGTCGCCGGCGGCCACGCGGGCGGCGGTCGCCGGGGCCATGCGCACGACGGCGCGGGCGGTGGCGGTG
>JALYMV010000220.1 GCA_030773575.1 Actinomycetota bacterium | reverse complement strand
CGATTCCGTCCGACGGTGAGAGGAACGTGATCCCCCTCACCAGGGAGAGCGGCACCACAACGAGCCGACCTCCAAAGCCCGACATCAGGAGGCTGAGGAACCCATGCCGGACCACCGCAGTATCACCACACCGACGGACGGATGCGAGGCGCGCGATGCCCACTGACCGCCGCCACGGGTCCACGCCACTCGAGATCGAGACCGCGGGCATGCTCATCCTGAGCCCGTACGAGCACGCGGTTACCTGCACCCTCCTGAACGCGATCAGGGACTGCGGAGACGGCCGCTTCGGCGGCGGCGCGATGTGCCTGTCGTGCGGCGACTCCGCCGTGCGCGTCTGGGACTGGCGCCCCCGTCGGCTGGAGGCCGCCCGCCTCGCCTACTGCATGTGCCCGAAGGGCAGGCGCGCGGCCGAGTGCGAGGTCTGTCTCGGCTGCGGGGGCACCGGGCACCCGATAGGCGTGCGCACCCCGGCGTGGGACACGCTCTTCGACACGAACCTCGGGGTCTGCTCCTGTGACGCCGGCCGGGAGGTCATCGACTCGTGGCTGCGGCACCACTCGCCCGAGCGCGTCGCCTGGCGCCGGGCCTTGTGCGCTGCGATCCGAGACCACCACGGCGTCACCTTCGAGCAGGCCGCCGTCTGGCAGGGCTACTGGGGCCTCGTCCCACCCGGCACGATCGTTCCCGAGGGCTTCTTCGACGACCGCGATCTCTGGGTCGACGGCTGGACCTACGACGAGGCGGGGGCCTGAACCATGGGAGACCTCAAGCAGATCGGTCAGGTCGTCGAGCCCTTCACCGCGCGGCTCGAGCGCCACGTCGCAGAGCTCCATGAGCTCGGGTTGATGATCCCGGACGAGGAACCGAAGTGCGCGTTGTGTCGCGACGACGAACGCCACATGAAGCCGCGTGGCGGCTTTCACCCGGAGACCGGCCGGCCGATCGGTGGGATGGAGCCGTGCCCGTGCGGGGCGGCCAAGCGAGTCCGCGCAGAGATCAAGGCGATCGCCAAGGGTATCCCTCGTGGACTGCGCAACTGGAACCTCGATCGCCTCAGCGCAGACATCCCTCGTGAGGTGAAGACGCAGCTACGCGAGTTCGTCGAGGTCCAACGAATCTTCGCCCTCGGGACGGACGAGGAGAAGCTCGAGCTCGAGGAAGCCGAGATCCTCCCAAGCGACGGCCTCTGGCTGCACGGCGTCAGCGGATCTGCAAAGACCCTCGCGGCCGTCGCAGTAGCTCAAGAGATCAGCGCCATCATCCGCAAGCAGGACCCGACCCGCCACCGCCACGGATGGGAGCTGGCCTACTGGCGTTTCGAGCGCCTACTCGCCCGCCTACGCGAGACCTTCGACGCCGACCGCGAGCACAGCTACACGGCGCTGCGCGACGCGCTCCAGAACGTCGACCTGCTCGTTCTCGACGACCTCATGGCCGACCACCTCAAGGACTGGGGCATCCAGCAGATCTACGCCATCCTCGACGACCGCATCGAGAACGCGAGGCCCACCATCGTGGTGACGGACTTCACACCCGATCGCCTCCGCGAGGCGCTCTCGGCCAACGGCCAGCCGGAGCGAGGCGAACGAATCATCCGCCGCCTCGAGGACTTCGCCGCCGAGCTCCCGTTCGAAGCCAGGATCCACACCCGCCCCCGTCGCCGCACCTTCCTCCGCGAGGGCCAACCCGACCAACGCATCAAGCTCGAGCAGCCCTACGGCGAGATGCCGGCACCACAGCCGCCGCCGCCCGACGCCGGGCCGCCCCCCGGACCGGTGGGCCTCGTCTACGAGCCCGACCCGTCCGACACCGAGCACAGTGGCTGGGGGCTCTAGGACGTGACGTCTTCGCGCGATGGCGTCCGAAGTGCCTGCAAGCCTGCAGATCCACCCAGGCAGCAGCACACGAGAGGAGTCGGCCTCACCATGGACATCACCGTCACCTTCGAGTTCGAGAAGGAGACCAAGCACAAGCTCCGCTACACCGAGATCGGTGAGCCCCACACCCACCGGATCGGCACGATCTACCTGCTCAAGAGCGTCGCCGCGCAGCTCGGCAACCCGCGGCGCATCACGATCACCCTCGAGGCCGCCGCCAACCTCGCAGTCGCCGCCTGAGGCGGGCCTGCCGTGGCCCGGACGGACCCCAACCTCTTGAGTCCGTCCGGGCCCGGTGGAAGAGTGCCCGCCATGACTGAGTCGGCAGTCAGGACGGGCACGCGCAACCTACGCCAGCGAGCGGACGGTGCTCACCATGGGTAAGCGGCTCCTGGCTCTGAGCCTCTGCGCCTGCGCCGCCATGGTCCTTGCGGCGTGCGGTGGCACCGGGGCGGGCGACGTCGAGGAGAAGATCCGCACCGAGTTGCCCCAGCGCTACGGCAAGGAGGCGGTGGTCGACGAGGTCACCTGCGAGATGGCCGGAGAGACGCGCGCGACCTGCCAGATCAGCCTCAAGGGCATCGACTTCCCGATCGAGGCCGAGGCCCAGATCGAGCCGAAGAGCGGGAAGATCCAGTGGGCCGCGGCGCTGCCGGAGCCGGGCGAGTAGATGTCGGCCCCGGCTCAAGCCGCGACCGTCGGTCGCACGCGCACCCGCACACATCTGCGCACCGAGGCGGAACAGCGTCACGACGCGCAGGTCGTCATGGAGAACCGCGTCCGAGACGACTACCTGCGCGTGCTCGGGCGTCCTCCTCAGCAGCAGCGACAGGTGGAGCTCCTTGTGTCGGGGCGCCAGATGCTCGACGCCCAGGTCCGGAATGCTCTCCCCCACTCGCGGAGCACCCGTCTGTGCCCCTGCGGCGCGGTCGAAATCAAGCGCTCCTGGCCGCAGGTCATCCTCACCCTCGCGCCGCACATGGGCTGGTGCGTCGAAGGTCTCACGGCGCGCCAGCTCAAGGACAAGTTCCAGAGGCGCGCCGAGCGGCTCTTCAAATACCTCTCCTGGGTCGAGTACCTCGAGGTCCCGCCGGGCGGGTTGGGACCCGACAAGCCGTGGCGTCCTTGCTACGGCGAGGACTCAGCCGGCGACGGTATTCTGCTGCGCGTCCCCGCCGGAGTAGCTCAGTCGGTTAGAGCAGCGGAATCATAATCCGCGTGTCGGGGGTTCGAGTCCCTCCTCCGGCATCGCAGAAACCTGCTCCAGCGCGGTTTCGGCGTCTTGCGTCCGTCCGGCTGGCATGCAACTGTGTGCGGCTGTGGGAGTCGCGGGGTCGCTGCGCGGCGCCTTGACGGTGGCGGGGCTGAGCGGCTGAAGTGGACTCCGGGGGTCGGCGGTGGGATGGCGGTGAGCGTCGTGCTGCGAAGCTTGCTGACTGGTGGCCGGGGAGCGCTTGAATTCGCGAACGATGTCGGCTTGCTGCTCTCCTGCGTCAGGCGGTGCCTGGACTGCGCGACGCTTTGAGGGCGTGCATCCCGCTGCTGGCGCGCAGTCGCAGTATGGGGTCGGCGCTGCGCACTCTCTCCGGCGCCGAGGCCGCGCTCTGGTACGTCAAGCTGTGGGAGGAGGCCGGCGTGCTGCCGATGCCGCGCCTGGCGTACGCGCCGCTGTTCACGCGCCTCGAGGGCGACCTCGAGATCGTCGCGCGAGCTTTCGCCGAGGTCGTCGGCGTCCGCTGGTGCGCGTCCCCCGGTGTCCCCGTCGCGCTTACCCGGCGCTTCGTCGGCGCCTGGTGCGACCTGCCGGAGATCCGGGCTCGCGCCGCGATCGACGAGTTGCGACGCATCCGCTTCGTGCGCGACGCCGGTGCTCGCGCCGTTGGGCAGGCGCGTCCCGCGCTGCGGACGATCCGCGGTATGAACCACGTGGTCAACATGACCGCGCCGGAGGCCGTCGCCGAGGCGATCCGCGAGCAAGCAGCGGCCGTCGGCGGCGCCGCGTCCAGAGCGACCGCCTGAAACGCCTCTCCGTCCCGGCGATCGTGGCGCGTAGGCGCTGAACCGTCGTCGCGCCCGAGGGGGTCGAACCGTCGTCACCCAATACCACCGGAGGACGCGATGGCGACGGCAAGCACAGCAGCAGCTCCCCGCACCGACCCAAGCCGGGACGGGCGAGTGGACGTCCTCGTCCGAGGTCTCGGCGATCTGCTGGCGCGCGGCGCGCTCGCGGGGCTGTTCTCCGGTCTCGTGTTCCTGCTCGCCAACATGGGGTGGGCGGTCAAGGACGACAAGCCGTCGGTCGCTCCGCTGATCGACATCTCGACGATCTTCCACAACCAGGACGAGCCGATGCCCGTCCAGGCCGGCCCGTTCGGCCCGGACAACATCGCGGTGGGGCTCGTCACCCACCTGACGCTCTCGATGCTGTTCGGCATCGTGTTCGCCCTGATCGCGGCCGCGCTCGTGCGGCGCCGTGGCGCGGCGCTGCTCGTCCCCGCGGCGGTCGTGTACGGCCTTCTGGTGTACGTCGTGAACTTCCAGGTCTTCGGCCGGGTCTTCTTCGAGTGGTTCACCGACCCTATGGGCCCGCCTCAGGGCTTCGAAGTGTTCATCCACGCCGTCTACGGGCTGCTGCTCGTCCCGTTCTTCCTCGGCGTGCTGGGCCGTGCGCGCGGGAGCGGCAGCTGACGGCGGTCAGTGGTAGAGCCCGACCAGCGCGAGCACGACGACGACCAGGACGCAGGCGCCGAAGAACAGCGCGGCGGTCGGGGAGATGTTCGCCCGCGCCCGCGCGGAGCTCGGAGGTCCCCTCGACATCCTGGTCAACAACGCCGGGATGGAGAAGCCGTTCTCCCTGACCGAGATGCCGCTCGAGGAGTGGAACAAGGTGCTCGCCGTCAACCTGACCGGCGCCTTCCTCTGCGCTCGCGAGACGGCTCGCGCGCTCATCGCCGACGGTCTGCCCGGAGTGATCGTCAACGTCTCGAGCGTTCACGAGCAGATCCCCTGGCCGCAGTTCTCGCACTACTGCGCCAGCAAGGGCGGCATGAAGCTGTTCGGGCAGACGATCGCCCGGGAGCTTGCGCCGCATCGAATCCGGGTGGTGAGCGTCGCGCCCGGCGCGATCCTGACGCCGATCAACCAGGAGCTGATCGACGATCCCGACAAACGTCGCGAAAGTCGAGGCCGAGATCCCGTGGGGCCGTATGGGAAGACCTGAGGAGATCGCGGCAGCGATCTCCTGGGTCGCCTCGGGCGAGGCGGAGTACGTGACCGGAACGACGCTGTTCGTCGACGGCGGCATGACGCTGTACCCCCGTTTCGTCTGACGAGCACAGCCCCGCGGACATCAAAGCCGCGCCCGTGGCGGGGCCCGCGAGCGACCCTGAACCGCGACGACGCGACGCGGGTCAAAGGTCTGATGCGCGGCCCGCGGTTCCATGTCGACCACGTCTTCACCAAGCGCCGGCTGTCCGCGTATCTCGACGGAGAGCTCGGGCCGGTCGAGCAAGACCGCGTCGAACACCACGTCGACGAGTGCCCCGACTGCCGCCGTACCGCCCGATCCCTGCGGCATATGGTCGCCGGCCTCGCGCTGCTGCGCCGGTGCCACCCGTCCCGGCTCGCCGCCGACGTCATCGAGCGGTTGGGCCCGCAGACGCGGCGTGACGGCCACCCCCGCCGACGCTGACATGGCGACCGCAGCACCCGGAGGCGTCGGCGTTGACAAGCTCTCGTCTCGTGCGACGAACGAACACCGACGGTTCGGCCGGCAGAGCAGCGCAGTGAACGACCTCCCATCCAAGTCCGAGGAACAGGCCCTGGTGGCACGCGCCAAGGCGGGCGACCGCGTGGCCTACGAGGCGCTCGTTCGCCACAACGCCGACCGGCTCTACGCGGTCGTCCTGCGCTTCAGCGCCACCGAGTCCGACGCCGAGGAGGTCACGCAGGAGGCGTTGCTGCGTGCCTGGCGCAGCATCGGCCGGTTCCGCGGTGACGCACGGTTCTTCACCTGGCTGTATCGCATCGGCGTCAACGAGGCCAAGCGGATCCTGGACCGGCGCGCGGGCGCCGACGTGGTCATGTCCACGGAGGACCGACCCGTCGACCACGTTGCCGACGACGCGCCCCAGGTGGACGTTCAGGCGGAAGACGCCGAGCTGCGCGCGCTGCTCGAGCAGGCGATCCGGCGTCTTCCCGACAAGTACCGGGCGGCGGTCGTGCTCCGCGACGTCGAAGGGCTCTCCACCGCTGAGGCCGCCGAGATGCTCGGCCTGCGCGACGCGGCGTTCAAGAGCCGGCTGCATCGAGGCCGCATGGCGCTGCGGGCCGCCGTCGCCCATTACGTCCTGGGTGACGACGAGCTCCTCTTGGAGTCGCGCGGGCCGGAGCTATCGTGAGCGGGGTGCTCTGGCAGATGGTCGACCACCGCTTCACGAGGGCGCACGCCTCGGAGTACCTGGACGGCGAACTGCCGCAGGCCGAACACGAGCGCGTCGAGCGGCACGCCTCGGTCTGCCCCAAGTGCCGTGCGCTCCTGGCGTCGCTGCGTCGCATGATCGAGACGCTCCCCGGTCTTGCCGCCCAGCCCCTGCCGAGCGTCGCGGACGGCGTGCTCGAGCGCCTTCGCCGCGAAGGCTGACGCTCCGCGAACCGCCTGCGCCTCCTGTCGGGTCTCAGGGTGAGAACCGAAAGGAGTCATCGTGGCTGAACGAACCTTCGACGTAGTGATCATCGGTGCCGGCCCGGCGGGCGAGGTCGTGGCCGCGCGCCTCGTCGAGCGCGGGCGGACCGTTGCGATCGTCGAATCCGAGCTGGTCGGCGGTGAGTGCTCGTTCTGGGCGTGCATGCCGTCCAAGGCCCTGCTGCGAGCAGGAGAGGTCCTCGACGAGGTCCGCCGCGTTCCGGGCGCACGCGAGGCCGTCACCGGCAAGCTCGACGTCGCTGCCGTGCTCGAGCGGCGCGACGCCATCGTCAACGATCTCCAGGACGACCACCAGGTGCCGTGGCTCGAGGATCGCGGCATCGAGCTCGTGCGCGGTCACGGCCGGCTGGACGGCGAGCGGCGCGTCCGCGTCGGCGACGAGGTGCTCACCGCCCGAGAGGCCGTCGTCGTGGCCACCGGCACCGGCGCCGCCATCCCGTCGATCTCCGGCCTCGCGGACGTGGCCCCGTGGACGAACCGGGAGGCCACGACGGCCGCCGCGGCGCCCGGCCGCCTGCTCGTCCTCGGCGGCGGCGTGGTCGGCGTGGAACTCGCCCAGGCCTGGGCCTCGCTCGGCTCGGCCGTGACGCTCGTCGAGGCGGCGCCGCGCATCCTGCCGCGTGAGGAGCCCTTCGCCTCGGAGGACGTCGCGGCGGGGCTGCGCGAACGTGGCGTCGACGTGCGCGAGGGTGTCAAGGCCACCGCCGCAACGCGCGAGGACGGCGCAGTGGTCCTGACACTGGAGACGGACGAGCGCGTCGTCGGCGATGAGATCCTCGTCGCCGTCGGACGCCGGCCCTTGACCGACGACATCGGCCTGGACAGCGTGGGCCTCCGGCCCGGCGGCTACCTCGAGACCGACGATCGGCTGCAGGTCCCGGGCCTGCCCTGGCTCTACGCGCTCGGCGACGTCAACGGCCGTTCGCTGCTGACCCACATGGGCAAGTACCAGGCGCGCGTCCTGGCCGACGCCATCGACGGGGGCACGCTGCGCGCCACGCGCGACGACGCGGGCGCACCGCGCGTCGTGTTCACCGACCCGCAGGTCGCCGCAGTCGGCCTCACCGAGCAGCAGGCGCGCGATGCCGCACTCGACGTCGTCGTCGTCTCGCACCCGACGAGCGCAACCGCGGGGGCGAGCTTCGTCGGGCGCAACGCACGCGGCACCACGCGGTTCGTCATCGACCGCGGGCGGGAGACCGTCGTGGGCGCCACCTTCACGGGGTCGGAGGTCGCCGATCTGCTCCAGGCCGCTACGCTCGCCGTGACCGCCGAGATCCCCGTCGAGCGGCTCTGGGACGCAGTTCCGCCGTTTCCCACCCGTAGCGAGCTGTGGCTGAAGCTGCTCGAGCAGTACGAGACCGTCACGCGCGAACGATCTCGCGACGCAGTTCCCTCAGCCGCATGACCGACAGATGAACCGCCGCCCTCGGCGGCGCCCTCACCTGGCGCATCGCCTCGACCCGACGAGACCGGCCGGCTACCGACTCGGGTCCTGGCCGTCGTCGTGTGGAAGCTGTCGGCGATACCGGCGCGGTCTCCTGACCGCGTCCGGCCACTCCTCCTCGAGTTCCACGCCGAGCCCGTCGGCGACCCGGTTGACGTAGTTGAAGTAGGCGACGACCTGGTTGGCGTCGACGACGTCGCGGTCCGACAGCCCGGCGTCACGCAGCGCGTCGACGTCCGCGGCCTGCATCTGGTGCGGCGTCAGCGTGAGCTTGACGGCGTAGGCGCAGAGCACTCTCAGCCGGCCAGGGAGCTTGTCGTGGTCTGCGGAGACGACCGCCTCCGTCAACGCCGCATCGCCGCCTTCACGGCGAGCGCGGCGCTGTGGTGGACCACTCAGTAGTGGCACTCGTTCGCGGCCGACACGGCGACCGCCAGCGCCTCGCGCTCAACGCGCGACAGCCGCGACTCGCCGAACATGACGTCCGGTAGAGGCCGAGGTGCGCCCGCAGCGCGTCCGGGTTGAGGCTGTGCGGATCCAGGATGTTCGCCGACTGCCGTCCGGTCGTTCG
This sequence comes from Actinomycetota bacterium, assembly GCA_030773575.1. Classification (GTDB taxonomy): domain Bacteria; phylum Actinomycetota; class Thermoleophilia; order Solirubrobacterales; family Solirubrobacteraceae; genus JACCYI01. The sequence goes on along the minus strand of JALYMV010000220.1, from coordinate 847 downwards.
CACCCAGGTCATGTCTCGTTCCTCCTCCGTTGCAGAGCTCGCCGCGGTCAGTGATACAGGCCGACGACGAGCAGGACGACGACGGTCAGGCAGACGCCGAAGAACAGCGCGGCGCGGCGGAGCCGTCGCCAGTCCGCCGCGAGGTCCGCGTCGTCGGGGAGGTCGTTGCGTCTCACCCGTCGGTTCCCGAGACGATCCGGGCGTCGGGCAGGAACGCCGCGAGCGCGAACCAGAACTGCTGATCGTGGCGGACCGCCTCGAGGCGAGTGCCCTTCAGCGGGCCGGCGATCGCGCGGCCGGTGATGTCCCAGGTGCTTGCGGTCTGGCGATCGACGACCGCGTCGCCGCGGCGCTCGAAGTCGAGCGTCCGGCCGTCCACGCGCCGGTCGAACGCCGCGCTCGTCCCGGCGTCGTCGGACTCGGCGATCCGCGCCTCGTCGAGCGCCGAAGCGACGCCGCCCTTGAACAGCACGACGACCGGCGTGCCGCCGACCCGCAACTCGGCGATCGGATCTTCACGCAGCCGCGAGAACGGCACGACGGCGGAGTCCTTGCCGACGAACACCGCGGCGACGCGCTCCTTGGCCGGCAGCCGATCGTCGGTCTCGCCCTCGAAGAGGAACGGCTGCTCGTCCGGGCGGTCGTACCCCTCGTAAGGGTTGCGGCCGTAGTCGCGGTCGAAGCCCGTGTCACGCGACAGCACGTCGCCCTCGGGGAACTTCTGTCGGAAGTCCTCCCAGCTCAGCGTCTGGGACGGCAGGATCTCGAGCTGCTTCCCCATCAGCTCACCGACGAGCGCCTCGCCGCTGAACTGCTGCCACCACGACTCGGTCTGGCGATCCCACAT
>JALYMV010000219.1 GCA_030773575.1 Actinomycetota bacterium | reverse complement strand
GGGGGCCCGCTAGAGGCCCATGGCGCGCCGACTGGCCGAATGGACGAGACGTCTACACGGGCCAGGCCTCCAGCCGCTTGCGCAACGCGGTCAGGAACTGCGCCGCGAGCGCGCCGTCGAGCGCGCGGTGGTCCCAGGACATCGGGAAGTACGTCATCGGGCGGATGGCGATCGAGTCGCTGCCCGCCTCGTCCGTGACCACCACGGGCCGCTTGACGACGGCCTCGCAGTCGAGGATCGCGACCTGCGGCTGGTTGATCACCGGGGTGGCCATGATCGCCCCGTACAGGCCGGGGTTGGTGATCGTGAACGTCCCGCCGCGCACGTCGTCGGGCGTGAGCGCGTTGGAGCGGGCCTTCTTCGCCAGCTCCTTGATCCGCCTCCCGACCCCCTCGACGGAGAGGTCCTGGGCGTGGTGGATGACCGGGACGATCAGCCCGCCCGTGCCCAGCGACACCGCGATCCCGAGGTGCACCGCCTCGTACTGGGTGAACGTCTCCCCCTCGAGCGTCGCGTTGAGCGAGCGGAACTGCTCCTCGCGCAGCGTCTGCACGGTCGCCGCCGCCACGTAGGGCAGGTAGGTCAGCCCGCTCTTCGCGCGCGCCGCCTCAATCCGGCCCATGTCGCACTCGACGATCGTCGTGCAGGTCGCCGTGGTCTGCAGCGACTCGAGCATCCGGCGCCCGATGTTCTGGCGCATGCGCGAGAGCGGCGCCTGCTCGTAGGCCCCGAGGTCCTCGCCGATCGGCGCGGCCGCCACGGGCTGCGGAGCCGGCGAGGGCGCCGCGGTCGGCGCCGGAGCCGGCGCCGGGGCCGCCTTCGCCTTCGGCGGGACGGGGTCGGGCCGGTAGGGCGACTCGATGTGCATCGGCGGCTCACCTGTGCCCGCCGACGAAGTCGGCTGGGTATCCTCCGCCGTCGCGCCGCCGCCCCCGTTCTCCATGAACGCCAGCACGTCCTGCTTGCGCACGCGGCCGTCGCGGCCCGTGCCCTCGACCTGCTCGAGGTCGATGCCGTGCTCGGCGGCGATCCGCATCACCACCGGCGAGTAGCGGCGCGCACCGCCCTTGCGCGGGACGGGTGTCTTCTCCGTGACCGTCTCGTCGTGGTCGGCGGTCGTGTCGCCCACCAGCTCGCCGGCCTCGCCGTGCGCGCCGAGGGCGGAGGAGGCCTCCGTCGTCGTGCCCTCGACCGGGCCCGACGAGGTGCCCGCGCCGTTCTCGGACGCGTGGGGCTCGCCGGGCTTGGCGTCCGTGGCGATGCGCGCGAGGACGACGCCGACCTCCACCGTGGCGCCGACGTCGACGAGCAGCTCGCTCACGCGGCCGGCCGCCGGGGACTCGACGTCCGTGTCGATCTTGTCCGTCGAGATCGAGCAGATGATCTCGTCGCGCTCGACCCAGTCGCCGGGCTGCTTCTTCCACTCGACCACGGTGCCCTCCGCGACCGACACCCCCATCTGGGGCATCGTCACGTCTACGAGCGTCTCAGTAGGCGAGGAGCTCACGGCACGCCTCCTTGACGTCGTCGACCTGGGGCAGGACGGCCTGCTCGAGCGGGGGGGAGAAGGGGATCGGCACGTCGGGGGTGGCCACGCGGACCACGGGCCCGTCGAGGTCCTCCCAGCACTTTTCGGCGATCAGCGAGGCGACCTCGGCGCCGGCGGCGCAGGTCTTGTTGGCCTCGTCGAGGATCACCACCTTCGACGTCTTGCGGACGCTGTCGATGATCGCCTGCTCGTCGAGCGGCACGAGCGAGCGGAGGTCGAGCACCTCGATCGACGCGCCGTCGAGGTCCTCGGTGGCCTCGAGCGCGGTGTGGACCATGGCGCCGTAGGTGATGACGACAAGGTCAGAACCTGAACGAGCCACACGTGCGGTGAACGGCGTCTCGTAGGAGCCCTCGGGCACCTCGCCCTTCACGCGGCGGTACAGGTGCTTGTGTTCCATGAAGAGCACCGGGTTGGGATCCCGGATCGCCTTGGTGAGCAGCCCCTTGGCGTCCTCGGCCGTGGACGGCGCGACGATCTTGAGGCCCGGGGAGTGCATGAACCACGCCTCGGGGTTCTGCGAGTGGTACGGGCCGCCCGAGAAGCCGCCGCCCGAGGGCAGGCGGACGGTGATGTTCACCGAGAGGCCCTGGCGGTAGTACATCTTCCCCGCGACGTTGACGAGCTGATCGAAGCCGCACGCGATGAAGTCGGAGAACTGCATCTCGGCGATCGGCTTGAGCCCCTCGAGCGAGGCGCCGATCGCCGTGCCGACGATCCCCGACTCCGCCAGCGGCGTGTCCATCACGCGCTGGGGGCCGAACTCGTCGATGAAGCCGTCGGTCACCTTGAAGGCGCCGCCGAAGACGCCGATGTCCTCGCCCATCACGAAGACGTCCTCGTCCGCGCGCATCTCCTCGCGCATCGCGTCGGAGATCGCCTGCAGGTAGGTCATCGTCGGCATCAGGCCTCCTCTACCTTGTCACGAGCTCCGCGAGTGAACCCGCTCCACGGCCCGCGGCCGTCGGAGAGCAGCGCGGGCTCGTCGGCGAACAGCTGGCTCGTCGCCGTCTCGCCGTCGGGCATCGGCATCGCGAGGGCCTCCTCGACGCCCGCCTCGATCTCGGCGGTCACTCCGGCGCGCAGCGCGTCGACGTCGACGCCGAGTTCCTGTTCCACGCGGCGGACCTGGCGGTCGATCGGGTCCTTGGCGCGCCACTCCTCAACCTGCTCCTTGGGCACGTAGCGCATGTCGTCGTGCGCGGCGTGGCCGTGCATGCGCATGGTGACCGCCTCGAGGAGCGTCGGGCCGCCGCCGCCGATCGCGCGCTCGCGGGCCTCGCGGGTCGCCTCGAACATCGCCTCGGCGTCGTTGCCGTCGACCTTCACGCCCGGGAAGCCGTAGGCGGCCGCGCGCTCGACGGGGTCGACCGCGAACTGCTGCTCGAGCGGCGTCGAATAGGCGTACTGGTTGTTCTCGAGGACGAAGATGACCGGCAGCTTCTGGACGCCGGCCCAGTTCATCGCCTCGTGGAAGTCCCCGCGCGACGTCGAGCCGTCGCCGAACCACGTGATCGAGCAGCGGGCCTCGCCGCGCATCTTGAACGCCATGGCCAGGCCGGTCGCGATGACCATCATGTCGGGGAGCATCGAGACCATGCCGACGCAGCCGAGGTTGCGGTCGCCGAAGTGGACATTGCCCTCGCGGCCGTTGGTCACCCCGCCCTCACGTCCCATGTACTGGGCGAAGATCCTGGCCGGCGTCACGCCGCGGATGACGTGCGCGGCGAGGTCGCGGTGCAGGATGCACAGGCGGTCCTGGGGGGCCATCGCCCAAGCGGCGCCGGCGGAGACGGCCTCCTGGCCGAACCCGTCGTAGAAGGAGCCGGGGACCTTGCCCTGGCGGTAGAGCGTCATCGCTCGCTCCTCGATCCCGCGCATCATCAGCATCGCGCGCAGGAGCCCCACCCGGTCGTCGGGCGTCAGGTGCGCTGATACCGCGGCCTCGGCCGTCTCGGTCGCCATCTCTCTCGAATCCTCTCTTCCCTGGTCGGCACGGCCCGGGATCGCCGGCACCGCTGCTCTGCTGCGTCCCGTCCGGGATCTCCGGCGCGGGTCGGGGGGGAAGGGTACCCTGCATGCGATGGAGCGCATGTGGGTCACCCGCCTGCGCTGGCGGATCCGGGGCGCGTGGCTGTGGCCGTGCTTCGTCGCGCTCACCGTGGCCGACGGGCTCCTGCTGCGCCATCTGCCCGTCTCGGGCGACGGCCCCGGCTCGCTCGTCGGCGCCCTGCTCCTGGCCGGCTTCGGCAACCTCTTCCTCGTCGCGGTCCTCGCGCCGCTGGCCGGCCGGCGGCTGCGCCGGCGCCGGCCCGACCTGCCCAGGCCGATCGCCGACAACTACGCGGGCACGGCGCTCGTCGTGGTCGGGGCGGTCGCCGTGCTGACGGCCGGCCTCGTCCACCGCCCGGCCCTCGCCGCCGAGCGGGAGTCCGAGGCGCTGGCGCTCGCGAGCGCGCACGACTACGTCGCGCGCCAGGGCGGGCCGGAGTACCGCGCGGGCCTCGCCGCCGTCGACGTCATCCGCATCGACGAGGACGTCTACCGCTCGTGCGTCCCCGGCCGCGACCCGCGGCGCTGGCTGTGCGTCTTCGTCAACACCGCACAGCGCCCCGCCGGCGTCACTCGGGATCCCGATCGCGCGCCCAACGCGACCTACCAGATCCACGGGGGCTTCGACTAGCCCGAGATCAGCCGTTGGACACATGTTCGATGGTTGAGGAGGGGCGTTGCGTCGATGCTGTGAGTCAGCATGGGGAACCGCGGCGTACTCTCGAGCCTGGGAGCCGGACTGTCGCTGGTCATCGCCGGCGTGATCGTTCTCGTCGTCGCCTCGGCCATCGTCGCCTTCAACGGCTGGCCGGGCATGGACTCCGACTCCACGGCGGAGGTCCGCATCGCCCGTGTGGCCGCGCCGCCGCGCACCGCCGCCGAGCCCGTCGTCGTCGGCGGCCGGGAGTCCGACACGCGCCGCTCCTCCCGCCGCCGCTCCGCCCGCCGCCGGGCCGGCGA
>JALYMV010000218.1 GCA_030773575.1 Actinomycetota bacterium | reverse complement strand
GGCCGGAGCGCTCCGGCCGCGGCAGCGTCGCCTCGACGAGGAGCAGGTCGGTGCCCTCCGCGAACCCGCAGAGCTCCTCCGACGGCGCACAGTCGGCGCCGAACGTGAAGCGCCCGCCGCCGGCGGCCGACACCACCTCGATCGCGTTGGTCGGCAGGAAGTGCGGGACGGGATGGAAGCGGAGGCGCAGCGGGCCGATCTCGAGTGAGTCGGCGGCGTCGTACTCGCGCAGCACGAACGCGTCCTCGATGTGCTCCGGGCGCATCCCTGAGCCGCCGCAGACCCGGCTGAACGCCTCGCGCGCGCCCGCGGGGGCGTGCAACGCTGGGCGCGCGGGCGAGTCGGTCCCGGGCCACGGGGGCACGGGCACGGGCTGCTGGCGCGGCGCGTAGGTGAGTGCGGACGCGAACGGGACGAGGTCGAGGAAGTGGTCGGCGTGCAGGTGCGAAACGACGACCGCGTCGACGTCGACGTAGTCCATCCGCGCGCGCAGCTTGGCGAACACGCCGTTGCCGCAGTCGAGCAAGAGGCTCGTGCCGCCGTCCTCGATCAGATAGCCGCTGCACGCCCCGCCAGCGTCCTGCCATGCAGGCGACTTGCCGAGCACGGTGATGCGCACGGGCGGACTGTACTGGCAGTCAGGCGTGCAGCAGCGCCTGCTCGTCGGCCGTCGGGAACGCCCAGGCGGCCTGGCGGCGGCGCTCCTGCCGGAAGACGAAGTGCATCTGCTGCGGCGGCCGCAGGCCCTCCGGATGGTCGGGCCGGAACGTCGCACACGGCTCGTCGAGCGCCAGGGCGCAGAGCGTGTTGCGACGGAAGAAGCAGTCCTCGCAGGACGCCTTCCTGGACTTCGTGCTGCGCGGCCCGGCTCCGGACAACCTCGGCTCCTTCGTTCACTGCTGGGTTACAGGAGCGCCTAATCAAGCGCGGGCCCGCGCTGCGCGCAAGGTCGCGACAGGCGCCGATCCCGCAAATCGCAGCCTCTTCGCCCGAACCTCGCAAATACGCGAAATCGGCGTCGTTAATCCGGTCGATGCGGGGCTTCGGACACGGTGAGCAGCCGCATGAGCGAGTCCGACACCCCGCCCCTCGCGCAGGGTTTGCCGGGCAGGCCGAGCGGGGCAACGACCATGGACCCATGCAGACCCTCGTCACCGGCGTGACCGGATACGTCGGCGCGGCGCTCGTGCCGCGCCTCAAGCGCGACGGCCACGCCGTCCGCGGCTTCGCGCGCTCGGCCGGCCGGGTGGCCGCCGCCGTCGACGAGACGGTCGAGGGCGACGTGACCACGGGGTCGGGCCTCGAGCGGGCGCTCGACGGGGTCGAGGTCGCCTACTACCTCATCCACTCCATGGAGCGCGCGAGCCAGGGGAGCTTCGACGAGCAGGAGCGCGCGGGCGCCGACCGCTTCGCGCAGGCCGCGAACGCGGCCGGCGTGCGCCGGGTCGTCTACCTCGGCGGCCTCGTCCCGCAGGCTGCGCCGCCCTCCCGCCATCTCGCCTCACGGCTGGCGGTCGAGGAGATCCTCCTGCGCGCCGCGCCCGAGTCGGTCGCGCTGCGGGCGTCGATCGTCATCGGCGCGCGCTCGCGCTCCTTCCGCTTCCTCGTCCGGCTGATCGAGCGCCTGCCCGTGCTGGCGCTGCCGGCCTGGCGCAACAACCGCACCCGGCCGATCGACGGCCGCGACATGCTCGAGTTCCTCGTCCGGTCGGCCACGCTCGACGCCGGCCACGCGGGGCGCTCGTGGGACATCGCCGGCCCCGACGAGCTCACCTACGCCGACATGCTGCGACGCATCGCCGACGCCATGCTCGTCGACCGCCCCACGCTCGGCATCGACCTCACCCTCACCCCGATCGCGTCGGTGGTCGCCGCGGCGATCGCCGGCGAGGACCCCGCGCTCATCGAGCCGCTGATGGAGTCGCTCGAGCACGACCTGCTCCCCCGCCACGACGACGCGGCGACCGTCTTCGGGGTGCGCACCCGGCGCTTCGACGCGGCGGTCGAGCGCGCCCTGCGCGAGTGGGAGCGCGAGGAGGAGGTGGCCGCGCGGTGAGCCAGGTGACGGTCCGCATCGACATCGACGCGCCGCCCGAGGTCGTCTACGACGCGATGCTCGACCCCGGGCGCCTCGACCGCTGGGTGACGATCCACAAGCGCGTCAACCGCGCCGACGACGGCCCGCTGTGCGAGGGCTACACGATGGAGCAGACCCTCGTCCTGCGCGGCGCGCCGTTCAAGGTGCGCTGGACGCTGACGCACTACGACCGCCCGACGACCGCCACCTGGGAGGGCAAGGGCCCCGGCGGCTCCTACGCCCGCACGACCTACCGCCTCGCCCCTGCCGACGGCAACGGAACCTGCTTCGAGTACGAGAACGAGTACAAGGCGCCGGGCGGCATCCTCGGCGCCGCGGCCAGCCGCGCGCTGGTCGGCGGGACGTCGGAGCGCGAGGCGCGCGCGTCGCTCGAGCGGCTCAAGCGGCTGCTCGAGGGCTGAGGGCTTTCAGGCACTCATACTCGATCCGTGATTCACTGTGCAGTGAACTGTCAGAGAGTGGAACACGGATGGAAGGCTCGGATGTGCAATGACTGACTTCTTGGACGAGAAGCGCAAGGAGATCCAGCAGCGGCTCAAGGAGCTCAAGCCGCTGGTGGAGGAGTACGGCCGCCTCGAGGCCGCCGAGCGGGCCCTCTCGGGCGTCGACGGCGCCGGCGGCTCGGCAGGCGGCGGCTCTGCGGGCTCCGGCGCCCGGCGCGGGAGGCCCGCGAAGAGCAGGAGCAATGGGCGCCGCGGGGGCGGCCGGCCGAAGGGATCGGGCACCCGCGCGACCCAGGCGCTCGAGCTCGTCCGGGCGCGCCCCGGGATCACCATCCCCGAGCTCGCCGAGGCGATGGGGATGGGTCAGAACTACCTGTACCGGGTGATGCCCGAGCTCGCCGAGCGGGGCGACGTCGTGAAGTCGGGCCGCGGCTGGCACGCCAAGCAGGACTGACGCTCTTCAGCACTTGGCGCACTCGCACTGTCAGAACGGGCCCGAGCCCGCTCGGACAGTGTGTGGGTGAGAGATCTAGATGAGCCCGAGGTCGCGGACCGCGTCGCGCTCCTGGGTGAGCTCGTCGACCGTGATGTCGATCTTCGACTGGGCGAAGTCGCCGACGTCGAGGCCCTCGGCGATCTCGTAGTTGCCGCCCGAGCAGCGCACGGGGAACGAGGAGACGATGCCCTCGGGGACGCCGTACTGCCCCCCGGACGGGACCGCCATCGAGCGCAGCCCGTCGGCGCCCTCATACCAGTCCTTGACGTGGTCGATGGCGGCCGACGCCGCCGAGGCCGCCGAGGAGGCGCCGCGGGCCTCGATGATCGCCGCGCCGCGCTTGCCGACCTTCGGCATGTACTCGTTCTCGTACCAGTCCATGTCGACCTGATCGACGGCACGCTGGCCGTTGACCTGCGCGTTGAACAGGTCGGGAAACATCGTCGGCGAGTGGTTGCCCCAGATCACGAGGTCGTTGATGTCGCCCACGCCGGCGCCGACCTTGCGGGCCAGCATCGCCACGGCGCGGTTCTCGTCGAGCCGGGTCATCGCGGTGAAGCGCTCGCGCGGGACGTCGGGCGCGTTGGACATCGCGATCAGGGCGTTGGTGTTCGCCGGGTTGCCCACGACGAGCACGCGCACGTCGTCGGCGGCGCCCGCGTTGATCGCCTGGCTCTGAGGCTTGAAGATGCCGCCGTTGGCCTCGAGCAGGTCCGCGCGCTCCATCCCCTTCGTGCGCGGGCGTGCTCCGATCAGCATGCAGACGTTGGCGCCGTCGAAGGCCTGGGTCGGATCGTCGTGGATGTCGACGCCGGCCAGCAGCGGGAACGCGCAGTCGTCGAGCTCCATGGCCGTCCCCTCGGCGGCCTTGACCGCCTGCGGGATCTCCAGCAGCCTCAGGCGCACGGGCGTGTCGTCGCCGAGCATCTGGCCCGAGGCGATGCGGAACAGGACTGCGTAGCCGATCTGCCCGGCGGCGCCAGTGACGACGACGTTGACGGGTGAAGCCATTACGAGCTCATCTCCTTCTGCAGGTTCTCGTCGACCGCCGCCAGGAACTCCTGGGTGGTCAGGTGGTCCTGATCCGGGCCCACGAGCAGGGCGAGGTCCTTGGTCATCTTTCCGCTCTCGACCGTCTGCACGCAGACCCGCTCGAGGGTCTCGGCGAAGCGCGAGACCTCCGGCGTGTCGTCCATCCGCCCGCGGGCCTGCAGGCCCCGCGTCCAGGCGAAGATCGAGGCGATCGGGTTCGTCGACGTCGGCTTGCCCTGCTGGTGCAGGCGGAAGTGGCGCGTGACGGTCCCGTGAGCGGCCTCGGCCTCGACCGTCTTGCCGTCGGGCGTCATGAGCACGGAGGTCATCAGGCCGAGCGAGCCGAAGCCCTGGGCCACGGTGTCGGACTGCACGTCGCCGTCGTAGTTCTTGCACGCCCACACGTAGCCGCCCTCCCACTTCAGGGCGGCGGCCACCATGTCGTCGATCAGCCGGTGCTCGTAGGTGATGCCGGCGGCCTCGAAGTCGGCGGCGAACTCGGCGTCGTAGACCTCCTGGAAGAGATCCTTGAAGCGCCCGTCGTAGCGCTTCATGATCGTGTTCTTCGTCGAGAGGTAGACGGGATAGCCGCGGTCGAGGCCATAGCGCATCGACGCGCGCGCGAAGTCGCGGATGGAGGCGTCGAGGTTGTACATCGCCATCGCCACGCCGCCGCCCGGGAAGTCATAGACGTTGACCTCGACCGGGTCGCCGCCGTTCTTGGGCGTGTAGGTGAGGGTGAGCGTCCCCTCGCCGGGCACGACGATGTCCTCCGCGCGGTACTGGTCGCCGAACGCGTGGCGCCCGATGATGATCGGCTTCGTCCATCCCGGGACCAGCCGGGGGACGTTGGAGATGACGATCGGCTCGCGGAAGATGACGCCGCCGAGGATGTTGCGAATCGTCCCGTTGGGCGACCGGTACATCTCCTTCAGGCCGAACTCCTGCACGCGCGCCTCGTCGGGCGTGATCGTCGCGCACTTCACGCCGACGCCGTGCTCCTTGATCGCCTCGGCCGCCTCGACGGTGACGCGGTCCTCCGTGGCGTCGCGGTGCTCGATGCCGAGATCGAAGTACGCGAGCTCGACGTCGAGGTAGGGGAGGATGAGCTGGTCCTTGATGAAGGCCCAGATGATGCGGGTCATCTCGTCGCCGTCGAGCTCGACGACCGGGTTCTTGACTTCGATCTTCTGCATGGGCGCGCGACTCTATCTGCGACCCTCCAGGCGTGTTCGCCGGTCGATCGCTGAAGCTCGCCACCCTGTTCGGCATCCGGATCGGGGTCAGCTCGAGCTGGTTCGTGATCCTGTTCCTGCTGCTCTACCTCTTCACGGAGCGCTTCCGCGACACGCTCGGGCTCGCGACGACCGGGGCCTTCGCGGTGGCCGCGGCGGCGGCGCTGCTGTTCTTCGGCTCGATCCTCCTGCACGAGCTCGGCCACGCGCTGGCCGCGCGGCGGGAGGGCATCGAGGTCGCCGGGATCGACCTGTTCATCTTCGGCGGGGTGATGAAGATGAGCCGGGAGGGGCCCTCGGCCGGCGCCATGTTCCGCATCGCCGCCGCCGGCCCGCTCGTGACCCTGGTGATCGTGCTGGGCGCCGGGGCGGCCGGCGCGGCGCTCTCCGGCCTGCCGGCGATCACGGACGCCGCCCGCCTCGACGCCGCGGTCGGCACGTCGGCCGTCGAGCAGCTCGTCGCGCTGCTCATCGGCCTCAACGTGATCCTGCTGCTGTTCAACCTGGTCCCGGCGCTGCCGCTCGACGGCGGCCAGATCCTGCGCTCGGCGGTGTGGGCGGCGACGAAGGACCGCGGCAAGGGCACCCGGGTGGCCGCCGTGCTCGGGCAGGGCTTCGCGTACCTGCTGATGGCCTACGGCGCCTGGCTGTTCGTCCGCGGCGACGCGTTCGGCGGGGTGTGGGCCGTCGCCCTCGGCTTCCTGATCGGGCAGGGCGCGCGGGCCGCGGCCGCCCAGAACGCGTTCGCCGAGCGCCTGGAGGGGATCACCGTCGCGGACATCATGGACTCGGACCCGGTGACGATCCCGGCGGCGCTCGACGCAGCCCGCGCCTACGACGAGTACTTCCTGCGCTACCAGGGCTGGGAGTGGTTCGCGGTGGTCGAGGAGGACGGGCGCTTCGTCGGGCTGGCCCACCGGGCGGCGGTCCAGCACGCCGCGCTCGAGGAGCGCCCGCCGCCGACCGTCCGCGAGGTCGCCGGCGCGTCGCGCACGGACGCTCAGGTTCGGATCGACGCGCCGCTCGAGGCGCTCCTGGCCTCCGAGCCGCTGCGGCGCACGGGCGCGCTGATGGCGCTCGATGACGAGGGGCGGCTGCGCGGCGTCGTCACCTTCGAGCAGGTCACCCGGGCACTGCGCGCGCAGCTCGCGCCGACCGGCGTCGGCCGCGCGGGCTGACGGCGATCGGCGAGCGCCCGAGCGCCGCGAAAGCCGACCTGAGCGGCACGGATTCGCCTGCGCCCCGTACCTCTTTGGACACCGGCCGGGAGATAGACTCGCCGCCATGCCCGCTCATGACGTGCTCATCATCGGCGCCGGCCTCGCCGGCCAGCGCGCCGCCCTCGCCGCGGCCGGTGCCGGAGCGTCCGTAGCGATCATGTCGAAGGTCCACCCCGTCCGCTCGCACTCCAACGCGGCGGCCGGGGGCATCAACGCCGCCCTCAACGTCGACGACTCGTGGGAGTCTCACGCGTTCGACACCGTCAAGGGCTCGGATTACCTCGGCGACCAGGATGCGATCGAGATCATGTGCCGCGAGGCCCCGGGCGAGGTGCTCTGGCTCGAGCACCAGGGCGTCACCTTCCACCGCAACGACGAGGGCAAGCTGGGCACCCGCGCCTTCGGGGGCGCCTCGGCGGCCCGCACCTACTACGTGGCCGACATCACGGGCCAGGCCCTCCTGCACGTCCTCTATGAGCAGCTGATGAAGAACTACGAGACGGTCGACCGCTACGAGGAGTGGTTCGTCACCGCGGTCGTGCAGGACGGCAACGGCGAGGCGTGCGGCGCCATCGGCCGCAACATCCGCAACGGGCAGATGGAGCTCTTCGCCGCCAAGTCGGTGATCCTTGCCTCCGGCGGCGCCGGCCAGGCCTTCAAGCCCACCACCAACGCCCTCATCTGCACGGGCGACGGCATCGCGCAGGCCTACCGCATCGGCGCCCCGCTCATGGACATGGAGATGATCCAGTACCACCCGACCACGCTGGCCGGGAACGGGATCCTCATCACGGAGGGCGCCCGCGGCGAGGGCGCGCACCTCTACAACGCCCAGGGCGAGCGCTTCATGGAGAAGTACGCGCCCAACAAGCTCGAGCTCGCCTCCCGCGACGTCGTCTCGCGGTCCGAGCAGACGGAGATCAACGAGGGCCGCGGCTTCCCCGACGGCACCGTCGCGCTCGACATCACCAAGGTCCCCCGCAAGCGGACGCTCGAGGCGCTCCGCGAGATCGTCAACATCGGCCGGGACTTCGCGGGCGTCGACATCACGCGCGAGCCGATACACATCAAGCCGGGCTGCCACTACATCATGGGCGGCGTCAAGACCGACGTGTGGGGCGCGACCTCGATCCCCGGCCTCTACGCGGCCGGCGAGGTGGCCTGCGTCTCCGTCCACGGCGGCAACCGCCTGGGCGCGAACTCGCTGCTCGACACGCTCATCTTCGGCCGCCGCTCCGGCGAGCACGCCGCCGAGCGCGCCAAGGGCATGGCGATGCCCGTCCCGAGCGAGGCCTCGCTCGCCGACGAGCAGAAGATGATCGACCGCATCATCCGCCGCGAGCGCGGCGTCGGGCGCCGGGTCTCGCAGATCAAGGACGAGCTCGGCACGATGATGAACGAGAAGTGCGCGGTCTTCCGCGACGAGGAGGGCCTCACGCAGGCGCACGAGATCGTCCGGCGCCTGAAGGAGGAGGCCGAGACGGCCTACATCGACGACCACGGCACCGTCTTCAACCAGGACGTCCTGGGCGCGATCGAGCTCGGCTACATGCTCGACTGCGCGGAGGCGATCGTCATGGGCGCTCTCGAGCGCAAGGAGTCCCGCGGAGCGCAGTTCCGCCTCGACTTCCCGAAGCGCAACGACGACGAGTGGCTCAAGCACATCAACATCTCGGCGAACGGCGGCGACGTGCCCCAGGTCTCCTACTCGAAGGTCACGATGACCCAGTGGGAGCCGCAGGAGAGGACCTACTAGATGCCCGAGTACACCCTGAAGCTGCGGCGCTACTCGCCCGAGACGGGCGAGGCGGCCTACTGGGAGGAGTTCACGATCGACCTCGACGGGCACCGCTCCGTGCTCGACGGGATCCTGCAGGCCAAGGACGACCAGGACGGCTCGATCGGCATCCGCTGCTCCTGCCGCGCGGCGATCTGCGGCTCCTGCGGCGTGTCGATCAACGGCCGCCCGAGCCTCGCGTGCCACATGCACCTCGAGGAGGCCCAGCAGCGGGCGGACCGCGACGGCGGGACGATCACCGTCGAGCCGATGGGCAACATGCCCGTGCTCAAGGACCTCATCGTCGACATGGACGCGGTCCACTGGAGCAAGATCCAGCGCGTCACCCCGTGGCTGCTGCCCGACGGCCCGCCGCCCGAGCGCGAGTACATCGTGCCCAAGGAGTCGATGGTCGACGTCACGCAGACGATGGCCTGCATCCAGTGCGGCGCCTGCGTCTCGCACTGCCTCTCGATGGAGGTCGACCCGCTGTTCATCGGCCCGGCCGCCCTGGCGAAGGCCTACCGCTTCGTCGGCGATCCGCGCGACGGCCAGCAGTTCGAGCGCCTCAAGGACCTCGCCGAGGACCCGCACGGCATCTACGACTGCACCCACTGCTTCAACTGCATCGAGGCGTGCCCCAAGGGCGTCGCTCCCATGAACCAGATCATGCGCCTGCGCCGGATCTCGGGCGACGACCACGAGATCGAGGACCGCAACAACGGCCTGCGCCACGAGATGGCGTTCGTCAAGAACATCGAGAAGAACGGCATCCTCCACGAGGGCGACCTGCTGCCCGCCTCCTACGGCGGCAAGTTCCACCCGCGCGCGGTCCCCGAGCTGCTCGACTCGATGCCGGTCATCCTCAAGAGCCTGCAGCGGCGCAAGGTCACGCCGATGGCCGCCCTCCGCTCGTCCCACAAGGCGCCCGCGGACGTCAAGCGGATCTTCCGCGAGATCCACGAGCGCTCCGAGGACCGGCGCTACGAGCTCAACCTGTACGTCACCGGCAAGGACGAGGACACGGCCGGCTCGGAGGGCAACCAGGTGGCCGAGGGCGCTCAGGCCCACGGCACGCCGTCCTCCTCGTCGGCCGAGAGGAGCCCCAACGCATGATTGCGAAGCATCGGCAGGGACGACCGAAGGTCGTGACCTGGTGAGAGTCGCCTACTGGCCCGGCTGCGTGAGCCGCGGCTTCACCCCCGAGCTGCACGGCTCGATGGCGAAGGTCGCGCCGCTGCTCGACATCGAGCTCGTCGAGCTCGACCGGGCCTCGTGCTGCGGGGCGGGCGTCATCGCCGAGCACAACCAGGAGCTCGCCGACACCCTCAACGCGCGGACGTTCGCACTCGCCCAGCAGGAGATCGGGAGGGGCGCGGAGCTGATGATGAACATCTGCTCGAC
>JALYMV010000217.1 GCA_030773575.1 Actinomycetota bacterium | reverse complement strand
GGCCGCCGTCGCACGCCGGATCCCGCTCGTGCTCACCGAGGCCGACTCGCACCTCGGGCTGACCAACCGGCTGCTCGCCCCCCGCGCGCGCCGGGTCTGCCTGGCGTTCCCGATCGAGGGGCGCACCGGCGGGCGCTACCGCGTGACGGGCCGGCCCGTGCCGCCGCCCGAGGGCGACCGGGCGGGCGCCCGCGCCGAGTTCGGCCTCGCCGAGGACGACACCTGCGTGCTGGTGTTCGGCGGCTCGCTCGGGGCGCGCTCGATCAACCGGGCGGCGGTCGAGGCCTTCGCGGGCGCGTCGTTCCGCGTCCTGCACACCTCGGGCCACCGCGACTTCGCCGACCTGACGGCGCCGGGGCCGCACTACGACCTGCGCCCCTACTACCAGCCCTTCGGGCGCGCGCTGGCCGCCGCCGACCTCGTCGTGGCGCGGGCCGGGGGCTCGATCTTCGAGGTCGCCGCCTACGGGCTGCCGGCGATCCTCGTCCCGTATCCGCACGCGTCGGCCGATCACCAGACCGCCAACGCGCGCTGGATGGAGCGGACCGGCGCCGCAATCGTCGTCCCCGACGCAGAGCTCACGCCCGACCGCCTCGCCCGCGAGGTCGGCGGCCTGCTCGCCGACTCGTCGCGCATGGCGGCGATGCGCGAGGCGTCGCGCTCGCTGGCGCGCCCGGACGCCGCGCGCGAGATCGCCCGCGAGGTCCTCGCCGCCGCCCGGGGATAGGAGTCTGTCGGGAAAGCGGCGCTGCGGACTTCTTCGACAGGCTCCTTCGAGCCGCCCTCAGGCCGCCTCGAGCAGCCCGCGCTCGACGACCACCTCGAGCGCGAGCGTCTTGTAGCCGACGTCGTCGAAGAGGACGACCATCGCCTCCTCGTCGTAGCGCTGGACGACGCCCTCGCCCCACGAGCCGTGGCGCACGCGGGCGCCCACCGCGAAGGGCACGTCGTCGGGCGGCGCCTCGGAGAGCCCGGCGTCGCAGTTGTCGCAGTTGCCGCACGGCGGGTCGTAGGGCTCGCCGAAGTAGGAGAGGATGAACGCGCGGCGGCACTCGGTGGTCTCCGCGTAGCCGCGCATCATGTCGACGCGGGAGCGGTCGAAGGTCCGGCGCTGCTCCTCGATCTCGAGCGCCTCGGCGACCGCCTCGTCGCGCGCCGGGGCCTCGGGCGCCTCGGCGATCTCGCCCGTGGGCAGCACCTCGACGGCGCCCGCGTCCTCGAGCCGCGAGATCGCGGTGGTGAGCTTGGACTGCGAGAGGTCGGTCTCGTCCTGCAGCTCGGTCGGCTCGACCGGGCCGTCGGCGATCCCGACCATGAAGGCCACCTTCTCGAGCTCCTGCTCGCCGACCTGGCCCGTGCCCGCGAAGAAGCGCCGCAGGCCGAGATCCTCGGGGCGGTAGAAGAGGACGGACTCGGCCGGCTCGCCGTCGCGCCCGGCGCGGCCGAGCTCCTGGTAGTAGGAGTCCACCGAGTCGGCCGGGGCGGAGTGGAAGACCCAGCGGACGTTCGGCTTGTCGACGCCCATCCCGAACGCCGTGGTGGCCACCACGCAGTGCAGCTCGTCGGCCATGAAGCGCTCCTGGACCTCCTCGCGCAGCTTGGGGCGCAAGCCGGCGTGGTAGGCCTCCGCGCGCACGCCGCGGCCGGCGAGGTCGGCGGCGATCTCCTCGGCCGCCTTGCGCGTCGGCGCGTAGACGATCCCCGGCGCCGCGGTCGCCTCGACGCGCTCGAGCAGCGCCCGGTGCAGGTGCGGCTCGTCGTAGAAGCGCTCGACCGCGAGGTGGAGGTTGGGCCGGTCGAACCCCCGGACGACGAGCGCCGGGTCGCGCAGCGCGAGCCGCTCGACGATCTCCGTGCGCACGGGCGGCGCGGCCGTGGCGGTCAGGGCGAGCACCGTCGGGCGCCCGAGCGCCTCGGCCGCCGCGCCGAGGCGCAGGTAGTCCGGGCGGAAGTCGTGGCCCCACTCCGAGATGCAGTGGGCCTCGTCGACCACCAGCAGGGAGACGTTGGCGACGGCGAGCTCGTCGAGGAGGTCGGGGTTGGCGAGCTGCTCCGGGGCGAGGAAGAGGAACTCGAGGGCGTCCTCGGCCAGCTCGGCGAGGGCCTCGTCGCGCGCGGACTTCGGGACGGTCGAGTTGAGCTGGGCCGCGCCGAAGTCGCGCGCCCCGCCGGCGAGGCCGGCGTTCTCGCGCAGGTCCTCGACCTGGTCGCGCTGCAGGGCGATCAGCGGGCTCACCACGACCGTCGCGCCCTCGATGAGCAGGCCGGCGATCTGGTAGATCGCCGACTTGCCCGAGCCCGTCGACATCACCGCCAGGGTGTCGCGGCCGTCGACCACCGACTCGATGGCCTCGAGCTGGCCGGGACGCAGCTCGTCGAAGCCGAAGGCCTCGCGCGCGACACGGCGGATGGAGTCGGCGTGGGCCGGCATGCAGCGCTCCCCTTCCCCGCCGGGCCGTGATCTAGCCTCGGTGAGCGTGGATTGGCGAGGCCGGAGGCTGCACTTCGTCGGGATCGGCGGCGCCGGGATGAGCGGCCTGGCCCTCGTGGCGCGCGCGCTGGGGGCCGAGGTCACCGGCTCGGACCGGGCCGAGGCCTCGCCGTATCTCGACCGGCTGCGGGAGGCGGGGATCGAGCCCGCGGCCGGCCATGCCGCCGCCCACGTCCCGGCGGAGGCGGAGCTTGTGGTCTCGACGGCCATCCCGCCGTCGAACCCCGAGCGCGCGGTCGCCCGCGAGCGCGGCCAGGCCGAGTTGCACCGCGCCGACCTGCTGGCCGAGCTCACACGCCTGCGGCCGACGATCGCCGTCGCGGGAACCCACGGCAAGACCACGACCTCGAGCATGGTCGTCCACGCCCTGCGCGGTGCGGGCATGGATCCCGCCTACCTCGTCGGCGGCGAGGTCCGCTCGACCGGCACGAATGCGGCGTGGGGGGAGGGGGAGTGGCTCGTGGTCGAGGCCGACGAGTCCGACCGTTCGCTGCTCAAGCTCTCGCCGGCCATCGCCGTGCTCACCAACGCCGAGCTCGACCACCACGACGAATACGCCTCGCGCCGGGAGGTCGACGAGGTCTTCCGCGCCTTCCTCGCGCTCGCCGGGCGCTCCGCGGTCTGGGGGCGCACGGAGCTCGTGGCGCTCGCGCCGCCCGGCCGCGTCACCCCCTTCGACGTCCCCGAACCGGAGCTGCGGGCGGGCGGCTCGGCGTTCGAGCTCGACGGCGTCCGCGTCGAGCTCCCCGTCCCCGGCGCCCACAACG
>JALYMV010000216.1 GCA_030773575.1 Actinomycetota bacterium | reverse complement strand
GGCTCCTCGGAGGACGTCGACGTCACGCGCGAGTTCCAGGAGCGCGCGCTCGACTTCATCGACACGAGCGCGATCCGGCCGCTGAAGGTGGTCCTCGACGGCGGCAACGGGATGGCCGGCCCGATGGTCGGCCCGATCCTCGAGGAGCTCGAAGGGCTCGACCTCGTCCCCACCTACTGGGAGCCGGACGGCAACTTCCCCGACCACGAGCCCAACCCGCTGCTGCCCGAGAACCGCGAGCTCATCATGGGCAAGGTGGTCGAGGAGGGCGCCGACCTCGGCATCGCCTGGGACGGCGACGCGGACCGCTGCTTCTTCATCGACGACCGGGGCCAGTTCGTCGACGGCGACTTCCTCACCGCCCTGCTCGCCGAGTCCGTGCTGCGCAAGCGCCCCGGCTCGGCGATCCTCTACGACGTCCGCGCCTCGCGGGCGGTCGCCGACACGGTCGAGGCGGCGGGCGGCACGGCGTGGGTGAACCGGGTCGGCCACGCCTTCTTCAAGACCCGGATGCGCGACGAGGGCGGCGTCTTCGGCGGCGAGGTCTCCGGCCACTACTACTTCGCCGACTTCTACAACGCGGACTCGGGCACGGTCCCCGCGCTGCTGATCCTCGAGCTGCTCGGCCAGGAGGGCAAGCCGCTCTCCGAGCTGCTCGACCGCTACCGCTCCAGGTACTTCATCTCCGGCGAGATCAACTCCGAGGTGAGCGACCCCGACGCGAAGATGGCAGAGCTCGAGCGGGAGTTCGCCGACGCGGAGATCACCCACCTCGACGGCGTCTCGATCGACTACGACGACTGGCACTTCAACGTGCGCAAGTCCAACACCGAGCCGCTGCTGCGCCTGACGCTCGAGAGCCTGGTCTCCGTGGAGGACATGGAGGCCAAGCGCGACCGCGTCCTCGGCCTGATCCGGTCATAGCGTGGCCTCCCTGCGCGTCGGCATCCAGCTCCCGGAGGTCGAGCGGGAGGTCGCCTGGCCGGAGTACCTCGCCATCGCCCGCGCCGCCGAGGCGGGCGGCTTCGACTCGATCTGGATGGGCGACCACCTCCTCTACCGCGACCGGCGGGGGAGCGAGCGCGGGCCGCTCGAGGCGTGGACGCTCCTCTCGGCGCTCGCCGCGGCGACGGAGCGGGTGCGGCTCGGGCCGCTCGTCGCCTGCACGGCGTTCCACCCGCCGGGGCTGATCGCCAAGATGGCGGCGACGATCGGCGAGGTCTCGGGCGGGCGCTTCGTCCTCGGGCTCGGGGCGGGCTGGAACGAGGAGGAGTTCCGCGCGTTCGGCCTGCCCTACGACAAGCGGGTCTCGCGCTTCGAGGAGGCGTTCGCCGTCATCCATGGGATGCTCGCCGGCGAGCGGGTGACGCTCGACGGCCGCTACGCACAGGCCGAGGACCTCGTGCTGCTCCCCGCGCCGGAGCAGCCCGTTCCGGTGATGATCGGCTCCAACGGGCCGCGGATGCTCTCCATCGCCCTCCCCCACGCCGACGCGTGGAACACCTGGTACGACGGCTTCGGCAACTCCGCCGAGGGCTTCGGCGCGCTCAACGACCGCATCAGCGCCGCCGCGCGCGAGGCGGGGCGCGACCCGGCGGAGATCCTCCGCAGCGCCTGCGTGCTCGTCCGCCTCGACGGCGGCGCGGGCGAGCGCCCCGACGACCCGCAGGCCCCCGCGCTGACGGGCTCGCCCGACCGGATCGCCGCCGCGCTGCGCGAGATGGCCGGGGCCGGGGCCGACGAGGTGATCCTGGTCGCCGATCCGATCACGGAGCGGTCCGTGCGCACGCTGGCCGAGGCCGTCGCGCTCGTCTGAAGCGATGGCCGGCGCGCTCGACACCATTGCCGCGGCGGGGATCCACCGGCTGTCGATCCCCACGCCGTTCATGGTCGGGCGCGTCAACTGCTACCTGATCGAGGACGAGCCGCTCACCCTGCTCGATACGGGGCCGAACTCGGGCAAGGCGCTCGACGAGCTCGAGCAGGCGCTCGCCGCGCGCGGGCGCCGCGTCGAGGATCTCGAGCGGATCGTCATCTCCCACCAGCACATCGACCACCTCGGGCTCGTCGACGTCCTCGCGCGGCGCTCGGGCGCCGAGGTCTGCGCCCTCGACCTCCTCGCGCCGGTGGTCGAGGACTTCGGCGGGACCGCTGAGCGCGACGACGCACTGGCCGAGGACCTGATGCTCCGCCACGGGATCCCCCGCGACGTCGTGTCCGCGCTGCGGGCGGTCTCGCGTTCCTACCGGGGCTGGGGCGCGAGCGCGAAGGTCGGCCGCACCCTGGCCGACGGCGGCACCCTCGAGTTCGCCGACCGCACGCTCGAGGTCCTCCACCGCCCCGGGCACTCGCCGTCGGACACCGTCTTCTGGGACGCCGAGCGCGGGATCCTCCTCGCCGCCGACCACCTGATCGCCCACATCTCCTCCAACCCGCTGATCTCCCGGCCGCTCGGCGGGCGCTCGGGGGAGGACGACGGCTCGCGCCCGCGCGCGCTGCGGATGTACCTCGACTCCCTCGCGCTGACGCGCGAGCTGCCCGCGGAGGTCGTCCTCCCGGGCCACGGAGAGCCGGTGGACGACCACCGAGGGCTCGTCGACGAGCGCTTCCGCCTCCACGAGCGGCGCGCTCAGAAGATCGGGCGGCTGATCGCCGAGGAGCCGCGCTCGGCCTACGAGATCGCCCAGGCGCTGTGGGGCAACGTCGCGGTCACCCAGGCCTACCTGACGCTCTCAGAGGTCCTCGGCCACGTCGACCTGCTGCTCGAGCGCGGCGAGGTCGTCGAGGCGGAGTCCGACGGCGTCGTGCGCTTCGAGGCCGCGTGAGCGGCGGCGCCGACCTCGCCGCCCGGGTCGCGGCGACGCGCTGGTACCACACGATCGACCTCGGCGGCGGGGTCGTGACGCCGGGCTGGTTCGACACCCGCGCCACGCTGGCCAAGGTCCCGCTCCCCGCCTCGCTGAGCGGGCTGCGGTGCCTGGACGTCGGCACCTGGGACGGCTTCTGGGCGTTCGAGATGGAGCGCCGGGGCGCCGCCTCGGTCACCGCCATCGACATCGACGACCAGGAGCGCTGGGACTGGCCGCCGGCCATGCGGGTGGCCCGCGCGGCCGAGGACTCGCGGCGCTACGTCGAGGACTTCAAGGCGGGGTCGGCCGGCTTCGCGCTCGCCCGCGAGGCGCTCGGCTCGTGGGTCGAGCGGCTCGACCTGTCCGTCCATGACCTTTCCCCGCAGCGCGTCGGGACCTTCGACCTCGTCTTCCTCGGCTCGCTCCTGCTGCACCTGCGCGACCCGGTCGGCGCCCTGGACGCCGTGCGCTCGGTCTGCGCCGGCGAGGCGGTGATCGCCGACGCGGTCGACGCCATCCCGTCCTTCACCCGCCCGCGGACGCCGACCGCGCGGCTGGAGGGGATCGAGCGGCCGTGGTGGTGGCAGCCCAACCGGACCGGGCTCCACCAGATGGTCCGCTCGGCGGGCTTCGAGATCCTCGAGGCGACCGGCGTCTACGTGCTGCCGCGCGGCGTCGCACACCCGCCGATCGAGTGGCGCGAGCTGCTGCGCGAGGCGGGGACGGCGGCGGGCCGCGAGCAGCTCATTGTGGCGTGGAAGGGGCTCCCGCACGCGGCGGTGCGGGCGCGGCCGCGCATCTAGGCCGAGTCGAGCTCCGCGAGGTGCTCGACGTTCGCGCGGTCGTCGGCGTCGCGCGACGGCCGGCCCGCGAACCAGGCGTCGAGGATCTCGCCGAGCACCGCCGGGGAGGTGGTCCGCAGCGAGAGCGCGAGGACGTTCGCGTCGTTCCAGCGGCGCGCGCCGTCGGCGGTGGCGGCGTCGGCGCAGAGGGCGGCGCGCGCGCCGGACACCTTGTTGGCGGCGATCGAGGCGCCGGTGCCGGTCCAGCAG
>JALYMV010000215.1 GCA_030773575.1 Actinomycetota bacterium | reverse complement strand
GCGCGTCCCCGAGGCGGTCGCCGTCGCGGGCGCCGGCCTCGCGGGCGACCGCTACAGCACCGACCTGGGGACGTTTGAGTCCCGACGCCCGGGCACGGCGCTGACGCTCGTCGACGCCGAGCTGCTCGACGGGCTCTCCCGGCAGCTCGGCCGCCCCGTCGACCACCGGCGCAACGTCGTCGTGCGCGGGACCGACCTCAACGCGCTGGTCGGCCGGCGCTTCCGGCTCGGCGAGGTGCTCTGCGAGGGCCGGCGCCTGTGCGAGCCGTGTGCCCACCTCGAGCGCCTCAACGGCGGCGGTGTGCTGCGCCCGCTCGTGCACCGCGGCGGCCTGCGGGCCGACATCGTCGCCGGCGGCACGCTGCGCGTCGGCGACGCCCTGATCGCGGTGTAGCCGGGCGGATCGGCCTAGTGGCGCAGGTGCTTGGGCTCGCGAGCCGGTCCGATCATCTTGCGATAGCCGATCAGCAGGATCATCGAGCCGATGATGGCGCCGATGAGACCGCCCCAGTCGAACCTGTCGGTGTCGCCGATGCCGATCAGCCGGAAGATGAAGTAGCCGACGAGCGATCCGGCGAGCCCGATGCCGATCGTCACGAGCGGACCGCCCGGATCCTTGCCCGGCACGAGCGCCTTGGCGATGTAGCCGGCGACGAGGCCGAGGAGGAGTGCCGCGATGAGTGATCCGATCATGGGGCCGTCATACCCGAGAAGGCCTCCGCGCCAATCTTGCGCCCCGGGAGGCGGTCGGGCAGAGTGCGCGCCCCATGAGCCTCGAGGACCCGGTCGTCATCACGTGCTCGATCTCGGGCGCCGTCGCCGACCGCGATCAGTGCCCCGCCATCCCGTACACGCCGGAGGAGTACGCAGCGGAGGCCCGCCGGGCGGTCGACGAGGGCGCGTCGATGATCCACATCCACGCCCGGACCCCCGACGGCGTGCCGTCCTACGAGATCGAGGACTTCCGCGCGATCACCGAGGCGATCCTCGGGGCGGTCGACGACGTGATCGTCAACTACTCGACCGGCGCGATCGGCGTGCCGCTCGAGCCGCGCCTCGCCTACCTGCGCGCGCTGCGGCCCGACGTCGCCGCGCTCAACATGGGCTCGATGAACTACGCGAAGTTCTCCGAGCGCCGGGGGGAGTTCGTCTTCGACACCGTCTTCGAGAACTCCTTTCAGACGATCATCGCCTTCGTGCGCGAGATGCGGACGCTCGGCATCCGCCCGGAGCACGAGTGCTTCGACTCCGGCCACATCGCAAACCTCGACCCCCTCATCTCGATGGGCCTGCTCGACGAGCCGCTGCAGATCTCCTGCGTGATGGGCGTCGTGGGGGGGATCCGGCCGAGCGCCCGCAACCTCGCCCACATGGCCGACCAGGTCCCCGGCGGGCCCGACGGCCCGAGCAACTGGGGCGTGATCGGGATCTCACGCGACCAGTGGCGCCTCGTGGCGGCCGCGCTGACGCTGGGCGGCAACGTGCGCGTCGGCCTGGAGGACAACTTCTACCTGCCGGAGGGGACCATGGCGCGCTCCAACGGCGACCTGATCGCGCGGGCGCGGCGGCTGACCGAGGACGTCGGGCGGCGGGTGGCGACGGTGGCCGAGGCGCGCGAGCTGCTGGGCGCCCCGAGGCGAGCCGAGGCGTGAGCGCCGGCTCGCTCCCGCTCGAGGGCATCCGCGTCCTCGACCTCTCCCGCCTGCTGCCGGGCGGCTTCTGCTCGCTCCTGCTGGCCGACTTCGGCGCCGACGTCCTCAAGGTCGAGGACACGGGGATGGGCGACTACGTCCGCTGGGCGGCGGCCCACGTCAAGGGCGTCGAGCACAGCGCCAGCTCCGCGCTCTTTCTCGCCCTCAACCGCAACAAGCGCTCCATCCGCATCGACCTCAAGACGGACGAGGGCCGCGAGGTGCTGCTGCGCATCGCGCGCGAGTACGACGTGGTGCTCGAGTCCTTCCGCCCCGGGGTGATGGATCGTCTCGGCGTCGGCTACGAGGCGCTGCGGGCGGCCAACCCGGGGCTCGTCTACTGCGCGATCACGGGCTACGGCCAGGACGGCCCCTACCGCGACCGCTCGGGCCACGACATCAACTACCTCGGGCTCGTCGGGCTGCTCGCGCTGTCGGGCGAGGCGGACGGGCCGCCCGTCCAGGCGGGCGGCCAGATCGCCGACGTGGGCGGCGGCGCGCTGATGGCGGCGTTCGCGATCCTCGCCGCGCTGCGCGAGCGCGACCGCTCGGGCGAGGGCCAGCTCGTCGACGTCTCGATGGCCGACGGCGCGCTCTCCTGGCTGGCGATGGTGGCCGCCGAGTACCTCTCCTCGGGCAAGCCGCCGCGCCGCGGCGCGCAGCCCCTCGGCGGCTCGCTCGTCTGCTACCGGCCCTACGCGTGCGCCGACGGCCACGTGACCCTCGGCGCGCTCGAGCCGAAGTTCTGGCAGGCGTTCTGCCGCGGCGTCGGCCGCGAGGACCTGATCGAGCGGCAGTTCGACGCGCCCGCCTCGCAGACCCACCGCGAGGTCGAGGCGATCTTCGCGGAGCGCACGCGCGCGGAGTGGACGGCGTTCGCCGGCGAGCACGACTGCTGCCTGGAGCCGGTGCTCGAGGTCGAGGAGGCACTCGACTCCGAGCTCGTGCGGGCGCGCGGGATGGTCACCGGGCTCGACCAGCCCGGCGCCGCCGAGCCGGTCCGGCTGCTCGGCGTGCCGGTCAAGCTCTCGCGGACGCCGGGGGATCCCAACCGTGCGCCCGGGCCCTCGCTCGGCGCCGACACCGACGCGGTGCTCGCCGAGGCGGGCTACTCCGAGGACCAGATCGCGCGGATGAAGGAGGCCGGGGCGGTGGCCGGCCCGGATGGCGTCGCCGGCTCGTTCCTGTCGTGAGCGCGCTGCGGGCGGCGCTCGCCGTGCTCGGCGGCCGGTGTCCGACGCCGATCGTCAGTGGTGCGAATCCGGCGCGCCGGGCGCGGGCGGCGGCGCACCACCGGAGGCCTTGCTGCGGTGGCGCTCCATCGCGTCGATCTCGCGCGTCTGATCGGCGATGATCTGGGCCGCGAGTCGCTTGGTCTGGGCGCCGGTGCCCCTGACCAGGACGACTCGCGCCATCCGGATCGCCCCCTGGTGGTGCGGGATCATCATGTCGATGAACGCGGGGTCGAACGGATCGGCGTGGCGCAGGTGCGACGCGTCGTGGTCCATGCCCATCTCGGCGCGCGTGAGCCCGAGGCTCCTGGGCTTGACGCCCAGCGCGTCGAGTCTCGACGCGATGCTCCGCATCAATTGGATCTCCCGGGTCTGGCTCGCGATGATGCCGGTCGCCAGGTCCATGACGAACGAGCTCTCGCCGTCGCGCTGCGCGATTTGCGCCATCTCCACCGCGGACTCGTGGTGCGGGATCATCTCGGCAACGAACGCGCGGTCGAACCCGTTCCCGGCGTGCAGCAGCTTCTCGCCTGCGCGCACGCACTTGGCGAACGGCGTGCGTTCGTCGCCGGCGGCGCGCTTTCGGCTCAGCCCGCGACATGCTTTCTCGGCCGATCGCATCCGTCCGTCTGCGAGCTTCGCCATCGCGGTGACGCACGCGCTGAACGGCGTGTGCTTGGCGCCCGCGACGCGCCTCTTGCCCTGGTCGCGGCAGAGCTTGCCATAGGCCTGTGCGTTGCCCGCGGACGCCGCTGCGCGGGCGCCGGACGGCGCGGAAGCGAGCGAGCGGTCCGGGAGCGCCGGAGCGGCGAGCGCGCCAACCGCGAGGACGGCAGCCAGAGCGGCCGTGCGCGAGCGCATTGTGGAGATGCGAGCGAGCATGGCGCGGCGCACGATAGCGGCGGGGCGACCGGCGGTCCGCTCGTCAACATCCAGCGCTGGACGGAGATGTCATGGGGTGGACACGCCTTCATCCGGTGTGCCGGCGGAAGAACGCCAGGGCGTTGTTGTCGAGATCGACGGTGGAGAACTCCCTGGTCCCGAAGTCGGTCTCGCTAACGCCGCCGAGCGAGACCTCGTGCAGCACCCCGGCCGCGGCGAGCTCGTCGAAGAGTCCGTCGACGTCCTCGACCTCGATGCGGCAGCTCGCCGTGCCCGCCAAGAAGGATTCGGCGCCAGAGTTGATGGGCTGGTCGCTCAGGTCGCCACGCGTGCGCCAGCTCTCATCCGACGCGGCCCACAAGTGGAGAACCGCCTCATCGCGCACCAGCACCGAGAAGCCGGACGTTCGATGTCGAGCTTCGAACCCGAAGCGCTCGGCGTAGTAACCGACCGCTGCGCCCATGTCCCGAACGGGAAGCGCGGGAATCGTCCTGCCGAGACGCGCTGAAGACATGAGCACATCATGGCGCTCGAGGGAGGTCCGCTGGTTAGCCCTCGCTGAGCGCCCGCAGCCCCGCGACCCAGATCGTCAGCATCGTCCCGAAGAACCCCTCGGGCACCGCCTCGGGCTCGAGCAGCTGCTCGAGGGCGATCCCGTTGCCCATCGCGAACGTCATCAGGGCGAGGTGGTCGGCCGGGAACGGCAGCGCCATCCCGAGCTCGGCCGCGCGACGCTCGTAGTCGGCGGCCATGCCCTCGCGCAGCCGGCGGTAGCGGGCGACGAGCTGGACGCGGAACTCCGGGTTGCGCGACGCGTGGGCGGCGAACTCGAAGAAGAGCCGCTCCCACTCGGGGTCGGCGGCGACGTCGGCGGCGAACTCGTCCGCCGAGCGCCGGGCCTGCACCTCGGGCGCCTCGTCGGAGTCCAGCGCCCGGTGCATCTCGCGCGCGCGGCGCTCGAAGCGCTCGTCGAGCATCGCCAGGAAGAGCTCCTCCTTGGAGGCGAAGTTCGCGTAGAAGGCGCCCTTGGTGAAGCCGGCGCGGCGCGCGAGCTCGTCGATGGAGACGTCGCGCAGCCCGCGCTCGGCGAACGCCGCGCCGGCCGCCTCGATCAGCGCCGCCCGGGTCTGCGCGCGCCCCGCCACTAGGCCGGCACCGGCTCGCGGACCGCTTGGGCGCCGCGGTCCGGCGTCAGCATGATCGCCCGGCGCCGGACGCGCTCGCCGCGTTCGGGCTCGGCGGCGCGCAGCCGCGCGGAGCGGGCGATGACCCCGAGCACCGTGCTCATCTCGAAGAGGGCGAAGCTCGCGCCCAGGCACCGGCGGATCCCGCCGCCGAACGGGATCCACGTGTAGGTCCCGGGCGTGTGGTCGAGGAAGCGCTCCGGCCGGAACACGGACGGCTCCGGGTAGAGCTCCGGGCGGCGGTGCATGAGGTAGATGCACGGCGCCACCCGCACCCCGGCCGGGAGGGAGTGGCCGGCGATCTCGAGCGGCCGCTGGAGCTCGCGGACGACGAGGGGGAGCACGGGGCGCAGGCGCAGCGTCTCCTTGACCGTCGCGTCGATGTAGGCGGTCTCGCCCGCGGCGGCCTCGTCGCGGATCCGCCCCCAGGCGGCCGGGTGGCGCAGCAGGCGCTCGAGCGCCCAGGAGAGCGAGGTCGCGGTCGTCTCGTGGCCGGCCAGCAGGAGCGTCAGCAGCTCGTCGCGCAGCTCGCGGTCGCCCATCGGCGAGCCGTCCTCGTGGGTGGCCTGCAGCAGCAGGGACATGATGTCGTCCTGCTCGGCCAGCCCGCCGCCGGCGCGGCGCGCCGCGATCTCGTCGAGCAGGAGCTCGTCGACCGGCGCGATCACCCGCCGGAACGGGAACAGCCGCCCGAAGCGCTCCGGCCCGAGCGACGCCATCGCGACGAACGAGCTCGGCCGGGTGGCGAACTCGAGCATCCGCGTCAGCACCGTGCGCATGTGCTCGAGCCGCGCGCCGTCGCGGATGCCGAACACTGCGCGCAGGATGATCTCCATGGTCAGCGCCTGCATCCGCGGCAGGAGCGCGAGGGTGTCGCCGGCCGGCCATGTCGCCACCTCGCGCTCGGCGACGTCGACCATCAGCGACTCGTAGCGGCGCATCCGGTCGCCGTGGAACGGCGGGAGCATCAGCTTGCGCTGGCGCAGGTGCGGCGCGCCGTCGAGCAGCAGCACGGAGTCGGGGCCGAGGAACGGCAGCAGGATGCGGTTGGCCTTGCCGGCGTGGAGCACCGACGGGTCGCCGGTGAAGATCTCCCGCACCGCCTCGGGGTCCGACATCAGGACCCACTCGCCCTCGTTGGCGATCCGGATCGTGAACGTGTCGCCGTAGCGGTCGCGGCAGCGCTCCATCCACGGGCCGGGCCGCTTGAGCCAGCCGATGGTCTGCAGCGGGCGGGGATAGCGGGGGCCGGGCGGGACCTGGGGAGGAGACATACCGCACGGTATGCACGTACCGGGCGGTATGTCAACTGTGCGATCGGTCACCAGAGCGCCGCGTGGCGCTCCATCACGCCCCAGCCCGCGGCGAGCCGCCCGGCGCCGGGCAGCTCGCCGGTGAACGTGCCGAACGGCTGCTCGTAGTCCGAGGCGGCGATCAGGAGCCGCTCGCGGCGGGCGCGGGCCGCCTCGGCGCCGAAGGCGAGCGCGCCGCCCTCCGCGAACCGGACGCCGGAGAGGTCGGCGGCGAACTCGACCGGCCCGACCTCGTGCGCCGCGCCGTCGATCCACACCGACCGCTCGGATGCGGCGGGGTCGTCGTGCAGCCCGGCGACGAGGTTCCAGGCCACCGCCTCGCCCGACTCGAGCGCGCCGACGCCCGCCGACCAGCGCCAGGCGGTGTGGCGGGCGTGGTAGCCGGCCGAGTCGTCGATCACGCCCCGGGCGTCGATCTCCAGGCGCCGGTCGCCGATCGCCGCGGAGCCGCGCATCGGCACGCCGCCGCGCTTGCGCGTCCATGCGTACTGCGCGCCGTGCGGCGAGACGGTGTCGACGCCGTCGACGGCGCGCGGGTCGAGCACGAGGTCGATCGCCACCGTCCCGTCGCGGACGCGTACACGCTCCTCGCCGACCTCGACGCCCCCGCGACCGGGGACGGTGCGCTCGGCCAGCGTGCGCTGCGCCCGATCCCAGACCGCCCACCACGAGACGCGCGCGACTCCGACCCGCGCGCTGGCCGCGCAGAGCATCACCTCCGGGCCGAAGCACCCGACCCACCGCCACACCTTCAGCG
>JALYMV010000214.1 GCA_030773575.1 Actinomycetota bacterium | reverse complement strand
GGCTCGCGCGCGGGGGCACGCGGCGCCTCGGCGTCCGCGACGGCGGGGTCGCCCGCGACGGCCGGGTCGCTCATGCGCTCCACTTCTTGCGCCGGCGGTAGGACTTCACGTCGCGGAACGAGCGCCGGCCCGCCTCGCCCATGCCGAGGTAGAACTCGCGGATGTCGGCGTCGGCCTCGAGCTCGGCGGCCGAGCCGGCCTTCACGATGCGCCCCGTCTCCATGACGTAGCCGCGGTGGGCGATGGCCAGCGCCATCGCCGCGTTCTGCTCGACCAGCAGGATGCTCGTGCCCTGCTCGTTGAGCCGGGAGACGATGTCGCGGATCTGCTCGACGATCTTCGGCGCGAGCCCGAGCGACGGCTCGTCGAGCAGCAGGAGCCTCGGGGCGGCCATCAGGGCGCGGCCGATGGCGAGCATCTGCTGCTCGCCGCCGGACAGGTAGCCCGCCGTCGCCGAGCGGCGCTGCGCCAGGACGGGGAAGAGCTCCATCACCTGCTCGTGCGAGTCGCGGATCTCCGCCTTCGAGCGGCGCGTGAAGGCCCCCGCGCGCAGGTTCTCCTCCACGGTCAGCTCGGCGAAGATCCGCCGCCCCTCCATCACTTGGGCGATCCCGCGGCGCACGACGCCGGCGGCGTCGAGCCCCGACACGACGTCGCCGCCGAGGCGCACGGAGCCCTTGGTGATCTTGCCCCGGTGGACGGGCAGGAGGCCCGTGATCGCGCGCAGCAGCGTGGTCTTGCCCGCCCCGTTGGCCCCGAGCAGGGCGACGATCGAACCCTCGGCGACCTCGAGCGAGACGCCCCGCAGGACGAGGGCGACATCGTTGTAGACCACCTCGAGATTCGCCACGGACAGCAGCGCCGCCGCCGGCGCCGCGACTGCTCCGCCTGTCGTCGGTCTCTCCTCCAGCACCCGGGCGGAGCGTACACCCGCCGCGGCAGCTGCGCGCCGACCAACCGGCGAATAACGGTGAAACCGAACCGGGTTTAGTACCATTCTCCCCGTGAACAAGTTCGAGCGCATGAAGCTGGAGAAGGACGGCCTCGACGTCTACCCCGATCTGATGCGCGCCGCGCGCGACGGCTGGGAGACGCTCGAGGAGGACGACGTCGCCCGGCTGAAGTGGTACGGCCTGTACCCGCACAACACCAAGGACGGCCACTTCATGCTCCGCGTGAAGGTCGTCCAGGGCGTCCTGACGGGCGACCAGGTCGACGCGCTCGCCTCGATCACCGAGGACTACGGCCGCGGGATCATCGACTGCACGACGCGCCAGTGCGTGCAGATCCACTGGATCCGGCTCGAGAACGTCCCCGACATCCTCTCGCGCCTCGACGCCTGCGGGCTGACCGTCAAGGGCGCCTGCGGCGACATCACCCGCAACGTCGTCGGCTGCACGCTGGCCGGCATCGGCCACGACCAGATCGTCGACGGCGAGCGGACCGCCAACGACCTCCACGACTTCTTCCTCGGCAACCGCGAGTACTCCAACCTGCCGCGGAAGTTCAAGATCTCCGTCACGGGCTGCCGCGAGGACTGCGCCCGCGGGCTCATCAACGACCTCGCGCTCTCCGGGGCGATCCACGAGGACGGCACCCACGGCTTCAACCTCCGCGTCGGCGGCGGCCTCTCGGCCACCCCGCGCATGGCCCGCGCGCTCGACGTCTTCGTGGCGCCGGAGGAGGCGGTCGAGGTCGTCGCGGGCGTCCTGCGCCTGTTCCGCGACTCCGACGAGAACCGCCAGCGCCGTGCCCGCGCGCGCATCAAGTTCCTGGTCGACGCGCTCGGCCCGGACGGCTTCCGCGAGGCGCTCGAGCGCGAGGTCGGCCGCCCGCTGCGCCGCTCGGCGCCGCAGGAGCCCGACATGCGCGGCCACGATCACATCGGGGTCACGCCGCAGGGCGACGGCGAGCACGCCGCCGTCGGCTTCACCGTCCCGGTCGGCCGGCTGCAGGCCGACCAGCTGCGCGAGCTCGGCCGCCTGGCCCGCGAGTACGGGACCCGCGACGGCGAGCTGCGACTGACCCACCAGCAGAACGCGCTCATCCCGTTCGTGCCGGTCGATCGCGTCGACGCGCTGCTCGCCGAGCCGATCAACGAGCGACTGCCCGCCGAGCCCGAGCTGTTCACGCGCGGGCTGCAGACCTGCACGGGCAAGGAGTTCTGCGGGCTGGCCAAGGTCCACACGAAGGGCCGCGCGCTCGAGATCGCCCAGTTCCTCGACGCCAACGTGCGCCGGGGCACCGCCGGCGAAGCCGGTGGTCCGTGCCATGGCGAGGACCTGCGGGTGCACTTCGCGGGCTGCTCGTCGAGCTGCGCCCAGCACCAGATCGCCGACGTCGGGATCGAGGGCGTGCTCAAGAAGGAGGACGGCGAGTTCATCGAGGCGATGGACATCCGGGTCGGCGGCCGCCTGGGGCCCGACGCGCGCTTCGGCGACGTCGTGCTCAAGAAGGTCCCGCATTACCGGCTCAACGAGACGCTGCTCAGCGTCTTCGCGCTCTACGACTCCCAACACGCGGAGGGCGAGACGTTCCGCGACTTCGCCGCGCGCACGGAGCCCGAGTGGTGGACAGAGCAGCTCGAGGCCGCCGGTGCCCTCGCCGAGGCCTGATCTCGAGGACGCCACCGCCGAGGAGGTCCTCGCGTACGCGGTACGCGAGTTCCATCCGCGGCTGGCCGTCGCCTGCTCCTTTCAGAAGGAGGCGTCGGTGATCGTCGACCTGCTCCTGCGCGCCGAGCCGGCCGCGCGCATCTTCACGCTCGACACCGGCCTGCTCTTTGACGAGACGCGCGAGACCTGGCGCCGCTTCGAGGAGCGCTACGGCGTGCAGGTCGAGGTCTACGCGGGCATCTCGCTGGCCGAGCAGGCCCGCCGCCACGGCGAAGAGCTGTGGACGCGCGACCCCGACGCCTGCTGCGATATCCGCAAGGTCACGCCGTTGGAAGGCGCTCTCTCCACCGTCGACGCGTGGGTGAGTGGACTGCGCCGCGAGCAGTCGCCCGAGCGCGCGCAGACGAAGAAGCTCGCGTGGGACGAGCGCCACGGCAAGTGGAAGCTCAACCCGCTCGCCGACTGGACCGAGCGCGACGTGTGGCGCTACATCGCCGAGCACGACCTGCCCTACAACGTGCTGTACCACCGCGGCTACGCCTCGATCGGCTGCACGCACTGCACCCGCCCCGGCACGGGGCGCGACGGGCGCTGGGCGGGCGAGGAGAAGACGGAGTGCGGGCTGCACACCCCCGGCGAGGGGCCGGCGGTCGCGGTCGGGGAGAGCGGCGCGCCGGTATGAGCACGACGTCGCTCACCCACCTCCAGGTCCTCGAGGCCGAGGCGATCCACGTCATCCGCGAGGTGGCCGCCGAGCTCGAGCGCCCCGTCCTGCTGTTCTCGGGCGGCAAGGACTCCGCCGTCCTCCTGCACCTCGCGCGGAAGGCGTTCGCCCCCGCGCCGCTGCCGTTCCCGCTCATGCACGTCGACACGGGCCACAACTTCCCGGAGGTGATCGCCTACCGCGACGCCGTGGTCGCCGAGGCGGGCGCCCGGCTCGTCGTCGCCTCCGTGCAGGCGTCGATCGACGCGGGGCGCGTGCGGGAGGAGACCGGGCCGCGCGCCTCGCGCAACCGCCTCCAGACCGTCACGCTGCTCGACGCCATCGAGGCGCACGGCTTCGACGCCGCGTTCGGCGGCGCGCGGCGCGACGAGGAGCGCGCTCGGGCCAAGGAGCGCGTCATGTCCTTCCGCGACGACTTCGGCCAGTGGGACCCGCGCCGCCAGCGCCCCGAGCTGTGGGACCTCTACAACGGCCGCGTCCGCCGCGGGGAGCACGTCCGCGTCTTCCCGCTCTCGAACTGGACGGAGCTCGACGTCTGGCAGTACATCGCCGACGAGGCGATCGAGCTGCCGTCCATCTACTTCGCCCACGAGCGCGAGGTCTTCGCGCGCGACGGGATGCTCTACGCCACCGCCGACTTCACCGAGCTGCTCGACGGCGAGGCGCCGTTCTTCGAGTCCGTCCGCTACCGCACGGTGGGCGACATGAGCTGCACCGGCGCGGTGCGCTCGCAGGCGGCCGACCTCGAGGCGGTGGTGGCCGAGATCGCCGCGACCCGGATCACCGAGCGCGGCGAGACGCGCGCCGACGACCGGGTGACGGAGGCCGCCATGGAGGACCGCAAGCGAGAGGGGTACTTCTAAGTGCACACGGACCTCCTCCGCTTCGCCGCCGCCGGATCGGTCGACGACGGCAAGTCGACGCTCATCGGCCGGCTGCTCTACGACAGCAAGTCGGTGTTCGTCGACCAGCTCGAGAGCGTCGAGCGCACCAGCGCCGACCGCGGCGACGACTACACCAACCTTGCGCTGCTCACCGACGGCCTTCGCGCCGAGCGCGAGCAGGGCATCACCGTCGACGTCGCCTACAGGTACTTCTCCACGCCGGTCCGGTCGTTCATCGTCGCCGACACCCCTGGGCACGTGCAGTACACCCGCAACATGGTCACCGGCGCCTCGACGGCCGACCTCGCGCTGGTGCTCGTCGACGCGCGCAAGGGTGTGGTCGAGCAGACCCGCCGGCACGCGTCATTGTCGGCGCTGCTGCGGGTGCCGCACCTGGTGCTCGCGGTGAACAAGATGGACCTCGTCGACTTCGACCGGGCCGTGTTCGACCGCATCGTCGCCGACTTCACGGCCTTCGCCGCGCGGCTCGACCTCCCCGACGTCACCGCCGTGCCGATCGCCGCGCTGCAAGGCGACAACGTGGTCCACCGCAGCGACCGAATGCCCTGGTACGACGGGCCCGCGCTGCTCGAGCACCTCGAGCAGGTCCACGTCGAGCGCGACCACGGCGAGGAGCGGCCGGCCCGCTTCCCGGTGCAGTACGTCATCCGCCCGATGTCGACCGAGCGGCCGGACTACCGCGGCTATGCGGGCACGGTCGCCAGCGGCCGGCTGCGGGTCGGTGACGACGTCGTCGTCCTGCCGTCCGGGCGTCGCAGCACCGTCGCCGGCATCGACACCGCCGACGGCGCGCTCGAGCAGGCGGTCGCGCGACAGGCGGTCACGGTGCGGCTGACCCACGAGCTCGACGTCAGCCGCGGCGACCTGATCGCCGCCGCCGACGACGCGCCGCCAGCCGTCTCGCAGCTGGAGGCCACGGTCTGCTGGATGGCCGACGCGCCGCTGCGCGCGGGCGCCAGGCTGCTGCTCAAGCACACGACGCGCACAGCGAAGGCCGTCGTCACGACGCTGCAGGATCGGCTCGACGTCACGACTCTCGAGCCGCAGCCGGCCGAGGCGCTGGCGCTCAACGACATCGGCCGGATCACGCTGCGCACGGCGACGCCGCTCGCCGTCGACCCCTACGGTTCCGACCGCACCA
>JALYMV010000213.1 GCA_030773575.1 Actinomycetota bacterium | reverse complement strand
CCCGTGGCGGCGGCGGGCGAGACGCTGCGCGTGCGGATCGACCCCGCCGGCGTGCGGCTCTTCGATCCCGTGACCGGGGATGCGCTGTGACCGGCCGCCGCGCGCTGCTCGCGCCCTACGCGCTCGGCGTCGCGCTTCTCGTCGCGCTCCCGGCGACGGTCACCTTCGGGCTCGCGGTCTTCGACTACGACCTCCTCAACCCGCCGCGCTTCACCGGCCTGGGCAACTTCGGCGAGCTCGCGGGCGACCCGTTCTTCCTCGACGCGCTGAAGAACTCCGCGCTCTTCGCGGCGATCGCCGTGCCGCTGCGGCTCGCGGCGGCGGTCGGCCTCGCGCTCCTGCTGCACCGCCGCTTCCGCGGCGTGCGGGCGCACCGGACGATCGCCTACCTGCCGACGGTCGTGCCCGAGACGGCCTACGGGCTGCTGTGGCTGTTCCTGCTCAACCCGCTCTTCGGCCCGCTCAACGCGCTGCTCGGCGCGATCGGCCTCCCGCAGCCCGAGTGGCTCAGCGACCCGGTCGCCGCGTTCGCCGCCATGGTCCTGATCGCGTGCTTCACGATCGGCGAGGGCTTCATCGTCGCGCTCGCCGTGCGCTCGGAGCTGCCGGCCGAGATCTACGAGCTCGCGCGGGTGGAGGGCGCGTCGCCGTGGCTCGTGCTGCGGCGGGTGACGCTGCCGCTGATGGCGCCGGTGCTCGCCCTGCTCGCGCTGCGCGACGCCGCCTTCACCCTGCAGATCTCCTTCGGCCCCGCCTACCTGCTCACGGACGGCGGCCCGGACCGCGCGACCCTCTTCCTCCCCCTCTACGTCTACGACGTCGGCTTCGAGCAGCTGCGCTACGGCTACGGCGCCGCGATGACGGTGGTCATGCTCGCGATCACGCTGCTGCTGGTCCTCGCCGCAGCGGCGATCGCCCGGCGGCGCCGGCTGCTCTGACGAGCTAGATGACGGCGGGGTCGTCGGCGTCGGTGGCCGCGCCGGCGTCGCGCGCGTCGCGCGCCTTGTTCTCCGAGCGGGGCGCCGCGGGCTTGGCGGGCTTGGCGGCCTTGGCCGGCTTGGCCTTCGCCGGCTTGGCGGGCGCCTTCTCCTCCGCCGCCGGCGCTGCAGGGGCCGCGGCGTCCGCCGCCGGCCCGTTCTGGCTGGGCGCGGCCGCGTCGGCCTCGCCGATCACGGTCCCCGCCGTCTTGGAGGGGCCGAGCATCATCGTCATGTTGCGCCCGTCGACCTGCGGGCGCTGCTCGACGATCGCGAGCTCCTGGAGCTCCTCGGCGAGGCGGTTGAGGATGACCTCGCCGCGCTCGGGATGCGCGACCTCGCGCCCGCGGAACATGATCGTGACCTTGACCTTGTCGCGGTGGTTGAGGAACCGCTCGACGTGCCCCTTCTTGGTCGCGTAGTCGTGCTCGGCGATCTTGGGGCGGAACTTGATCTCGCGCACCGTGATCTGCTGCTGGTGCTTGCGGGCCTGCTTCTGGCGCTGGGCCTGCTCGTACTTGTACTTCGAGTAGTCCAGGACGCGGCACACGGGCGGGCGCGCGTCGGGCGCCACCTCGACGAGATCGAGCTCGCGCTCCTGGGCGTAGCGCAGCGCTTCCGGCGTCTTCATGACGCCGACCTGCTCGCCGTCCTCGCCGATCAGGCGCACCTCGGGCCCGCGGATCCGCTCGTTGATGCGGGTCGTGTCGCGCTCCGGCGGCTGCCGGTCGAACCTGCGGGGGACCGGCACTAGGCGTTGTGGCCGCGGGGCTGACTCAAGAAGAGGTCGCGGCGGTGTTCGGGCGCGTGATCAACGCGCGGGACTATAGCGGTGCGGGCGGCGGGCGAGCAACTACGGGCGGCGCTCGCAGCCGCGCAGCCGGTCGCGCCGGTCGGCGCGCACGACCCGGTCACGTGCCGACCCGCAGTCCACCCGGTCCGCGGATCCGTCCTTCGCGCGGATCGTGTCGCGGCCGGGCCCGGCGGAGACGCGGTCGGCGCCCGCCCGCGCGTCGATGCGGTCACGCCCCGGTCCACCGAGCACCCGGTCGGGGCCGTACCCACCCGCGAGCTCATCGGCGCCCGCCCCGCCGGACAGCCTGGCGGGATCGTCACCTCCTCCGGAGAGCTCGTCGTCGCCAGAGCCGCCGGCCAGGTCGTCCCCTCCTCCGTGGTCGCTCAGCTCGTCGTCGCCGCGCCCGCCGCGGAGCACGTCGGCGCCGAAGGGCACCTCCTCCATGTCGAACGGCAGGAAGGACGGGTCGCCTTCCAAGCGGTCCTCCCCGGCGCCGCCGTCGACGAGGTCGTCGCCGAGTCCCCCGTCGAGGTCGTCGTCCCCACCGCGGCCGTCGATGCGGTCGTCGCCGTCACCGCCCCGCAGCTCGTTCTCCGCCGCCGTGCCGATGAGCAGGTCGGCGCCGGACCCGCCGGACGCGAACTCGAGGGAGACCAGCTGGTCGGTTTCGCCCGCCTCACCGCCGTTCCCCGCGGCGAGGTCCACGCGGACGGCCGCCGTCCGTGCCCCGTAGACGACCCGATCGGCGAGGCCGCCGGCGCCGTCGAGCGCGTCGTCGCCCGTCCCGCCGTCGAGGAGGTCGTCGTCCGGGCTGCCGGTCAGCGCGTCGCGGCCGTCGCCGCCGGCGATCTTGGCGCCCGTCCCCAGGTCGGTCTGCACCACGAGCGCGTCGTCGCCGTCGCCCAGATCGGCGATCAGCGTCGGCACGTAGAAGTACGGGTCCTCCGGGCGGGCGGGGCACACCGCTGTGTGGGCGTCGAGCCCGCGACATCCCGAGCCCGCGGCGACGGTGGCCCCCGCGTCGACCACCCGCACCACGTCGCCGTCGCGGCGCACGGACACCCGGTTGGCCTCGCCGGCCTCCGTGGCATAGCTGACCACCGCCAGCTCGTCGCAGCGCTGATACTTGGAGTATTCGGCGCAGCTGCTCCGGGTCGTCATGGACGCGGTGCCGGCCCACGCCGGCGAGCCCGCCGCCAGGAGCGCGGCCAGCACGGCCCCGGCACCGGCGAGGAGCCCCCTCACCGCCGCTCGGCCGCCTCGCCCGCCAGCCGCTCGACCGCCTCGCCCACCCCGACCGTCCCGAGGTCCCCCTCCCCGTGCCGGCGCAGCGCGGCGGTGCCCCCCTCCACGTCGCGGTCCCCGACCACGAGCATGTACGGGACCTTCTGGAGCTCGGCCTCACGGATCTTGCGCCCCACGGACTCCGAGCGATCGTCGAGCTGCGCCCGCAGCCCGCCCTCGCGCAGCTGGCCGGCGACGCCCTCGCCGTACTCGTTGTGGCGGTCGGCCACCGGGAGGACGAGCGCCTGCAGCGGCGCGAGCCAGAGCGGGAACTCGCCGGCGTAGTGCTCGATGAGGATCCCGATGAAGCGCTCGAAGGAGCCCACGAGCGCGCGGTGGATCATCACGGGTCGGTGCTCGGCGTTGTCGGCGCCCGTGTAGGTGAGGCCGAAGCGCTCGGGCATCGAGTAGTCGAGCTGGACCGTGCCGAGCTGCCACGAGCGGTTGAGCGAATCCGTCATGTGGAGGTCGATCTTCGGCCCGTAGAACGCGCCGTCGCCCTCGTTGACCTGGTGGCCGAGAGCGTGGGCGTGCAGCGCCGCCTCCAGCGCGCCCTCGGCGCGGTCCCACATCTCGTCGGTGCCGATCCGCTGCTCCGGCCGCGTCGAGAGCTCGAGGGTGGGCTCGAACCCGAAGATCCGGTAGGTCTCGAACGCGAAGTCCAGGCAGGCGGTGACCTCCGCCTGGATCTGCTCCTCCGTGCAGAAGATGTGCGCGTCGTCCTGGATGAAGTGGCGCACCCGCATGAGCCCGTGCAGGGTGCCGCTCGGCTCGTTGCGGTGCAGGAGGCCCGGCTCGGAGTAGCGGACGGGCAGGTCGCGGTAGGACCACCGCTGCAGGCCGAACAGGTGGGCGTGGCCGGGGCAGTTCATGGGCTTGACGCCCATGGGCTTCTCCTCGGCCTGGGTGACGAACATGTGCTCGCGGTACTTGCCCCAGTGGCCCGAGGTCTTCCACAGCTCGGCGTCGTAGAGCAGCGGCGTCTTGACCTCGGTGTAGCCGTGCTCGAGCGTCATCTCGCGGGACATCGCGACGAGCGTGTTGAAGAGCGTGGTGCCGCGCGGCAGCCAGAACGCCGAGCCGGGCGAGGCCTCCGAGAAGGTGAAGAGCTTGAGCTCGCGGCCGAGCTTGCGGTGATCGCGCGCGCGGGCCTGCTCGAGGCGCTCGAGATGCTCGGCGAGATCCTCCTTGGAGTGGAACGCCGTCCCGTAGATCCGGGTGAGCATCGTGCGGCTGGCGTCGCCGCGCCAGTAGGCGCCCGCGGTGGAGAGCAGCTTGAACGCCTTGATGCGCTTCGTCGACGGCGCGTGCGGGCCGCGGCAGAGGTCGGTGAACGGCCCGTTCGTGTAGAGCGAGACCGTCTCGAGGTCGCCGTTCGCCGCGGCCGCGAGGTCCTCGATGAGCTCGACCTTGTAAGGCTGGTCCTCCGCGCGGAAGCGCTCGAGCGCGGCCGCGGGCGCGACGTCCTCGCGCGTGAAGGCCTCGTCGGCCTTGATGTGCTCGCGCATCCTGGCCTCGATCGCCTCGAAGTCGTGCTCGGAGACCGTCACGCCCGCGGGGAACTCGAAGTCGTAGTAGAAGCCGTCCTCGATCGGCGGGCCGATCGAGATCTTCGTGCCCGGATAGAGGTCGAGGACCGCGGTCGCCAGGACGTGGGCGGTGTCGTGGCGCAGGAGCTCGAGCGACTCCTCCGAGCGCGGGGTGATGATGTCGACGCGGGCGCCGTCGGGCAGCGGGCGGGCGAGGTCGCGGATCTCCGCGCCGTCGATCTTCACGGCGAGCGCAGCGCGCGCGAGGCCGGCCCCGATCGCGGCCGCGAGGTCGGCGCCCGTGGCGCCGTCGGGGAGCTCCTTGCGGGAGCCGTCGGGGAGCTCGAATTGCATCGGGCTTCGATCGTACCCGCGCCTCTATGCTCGTGGCTCGTGGACCCCGCCGCCTTCCGCGCGCAGTTCCCCGTGCTCGAGCGGGTCGCGTACCTCAACACGGGGACGGACGGGCCCGTCCCCCTGGCGGCCGCCGAGGCGGCGCGCGGCGAGCTCGACCGCCAGCTCCAGCACGGGCGCGTCGCCGCCCACTTCGAGCGGCGTTTCGCGCTCCAGGACGAGCTGCGCGGCGGCTACGCGGCGCTGCTCGGCGTGCCCGCCGAGGAGATCGCGCTGACCACCTCCGCGTCGGAGGGCATGGGGCGCTTCCTGGGCGGGATGGACCTCGGGCCGGGCGACGAGATCCTCACCTCCGACGAGGAGCACCCTGGGCTGCTCGGGCCGCTGGCCGCCGCCCGGGCGGTGGGGGTGGGCGTCCGCATGGCCCCGCTCGCCTGCCTGCACGAGGCCGTGACGCCGGCCACCACGGTCGTCGCCTGCTCGCACGTCGGATGGATCTCCGGCCGCCTCGCGCCGCCCGAGCTCGCCCAGCTCGACGTCCCCGTCCTGCTCGACGGCGCCCAGGGCGCGGGGGCGATCCCCGTCGACCCCGCCGCCCTCGGCTGCGCGGGCTACGCCGCGGCCGGGCAGAAGTGGCTCTGCGGCGCCGACGGCACCGGCTTCCTGTGGCTCGCGCCGGAGTGGGCCGAGCGCATCCGCGCCACCGCGCCGAGCTACATGACCCTCGAGGAGCCCGTCCGCGGCCTCGACTCGCCGCTGCGCGCCGGCGCCCGCCGCCACGACACCCCGGCGCTGGGCGCCGAGGTGGTCGCCTTCAGCGCCGCCGCGCTGCGGGTGCTCGCCGC
>JALYMV010000212.1 GCA_030773575.1 Actinomycetota bacterium | reverse complement strand
TCGCAGCCCAGCGTGCGGGCGCGCTCGAGCGCCTCGTCGTCGTCGACCTCGGTGACGACCGCCAGCGCCCCGAGCGCGTGCGCGACCGCCACGGTCGCGCGCGACGCGGCGGGGTCGAGTGACGGGTCGAGCATGAGCGCGGTGAACGGCAGGCGCGCGAGGGTCGCCATCGGCGCGCCCGAAAGCCCGCTGCCGCGGACGGCGAGCTGGACGCCCTGGTCGGAAACGCGCTCGAGTGCCGCCATGAGCGCCGGCGAGGGGTCGTTGAGAGCCGCCTCCGCGACCTCCACCGTGAGCGAGGCCGGCGACGTGTCGGAGGCGTCGAGCGCTCCGGCCACCGCGCCGGAGAGGTCCGTGACCAGCGACGGGGCGATCGGCACGGAGACGGGGGCGCCGGCCGCAGCGCGCAGCGCGGCCTCGAGCACCCGCACGGCGCTCGCGCGGTCCAGGGTGTCGACGTCGACGGGGGCCCCGTCCGGGCTGCGCACCGCGACGCCGTAGCCGGCGGGCGCGCCGCCGACCGCCTGCGCCCGGGCGATCAGCTCGACCTCGATCTCCAGCGGCGCCGAGCGGCGCGCCGGGTCGTGCAGCGCCCAGCGGTTGCCGCCACCCGCCTTGGCCTGATACATCGCCTGGTCGGCGAGGCGCAGGAGGGTGTCGGGATCGGTCGGCTCGTCGGCGAGCGCGACGCCGATGCTCGCCGACACGCTCGCGGGCCCGTCCGGGAGGTCGAACGGCGCGCCGATCGCCGCCAGCACGCGCTCGGCGACCTCCTCGGCCCCCTGCGGCCCCTCGATCGGGTCGGAGAGGATCGCGAACTCGTCGCCGCCGAGCCGCGCCACCGTGTCGGACGGCCGCAGCGTGTTGCGCAGCCGGTGGGCCAGCTCGACCAGCAGGGCGTCGCCCTGCTCGTGGCCGAAGGTGTCGTTGACCGGCTTGAAGCGGTCGAGGTCGAGATAGAGCACCCCCACCGAGGAGGAGAGCCGGCGGGTCCGCGCGAGCGCGAGCTCCAGCCGGTCGCGGAACAGCACGCGGTTGGGCAGCCCGGTGAGCGGGTCGTGGAGCGCCCGGTGGACGAGGCCCTCGGCCTCGCGCTTGAGGTGGTAGAGGTCGATGAAGACCGAAACCTTCGAGCGCAGCACCATCGGGTCGAACGGCTTGAAGAGGTAGTCCACCGCTCCGGCGCCGTAGCCGCGGTGCGCCGCTCGGTCGTCCGTGTCGATCGCGGTGAGGAAGATGATCGGGACGTGGCGGGTGCGCTCGCGCGACTTGATCAGGGCGGCGGTCTCGTAGCCGTCCATCCCCGGCATCTGGACGTCGAGCAGGATCACCGCGAACTCGCTGTGGAGCATCTGGCGCAGCGCGGACTCCCCCGAGTCGGCGCGCACGAGGTTCTCCCCGAGCGGCGCGAGGATCGCCTCCAGGGCGAGCAGGTTCTCGGGCCGGTCGTCGACGAGCAGGATGTTGGCCTGGGGGCGGCCGCTCATGCCACCCTCCGGTAGAGCCGCTCGGCCTCGACGACCGGCGCGTAGTCCGTCTCGCGCGCCGCGAAGCGCAGCGTCTCGCGCGAGCCGAGCGCGAGGAAGCCGAACGGGGCCAGCGACTCGTGCAGCAGCGCGTGGACCCGGTCCTGGAGGGGCTTGCCGAAGTAGATCAGCACGTTGCGGCAGAGGATGACGTGGAACTCGTTGAACGAGGCGTCCGACACCAGGTTGTGCTGCGCCCACACGACGTTGTCGCAGAGGGGGCGGCAGAAGCGGGCATGGTCGTAGCCGGAGATGTAGTAGTCGGAGAACGCGCGGGCGCCACCCGCGCGCAGGTAGTTCGCGTTGGCTTCCCGCATCCTGGCCAGCGGGAACATGCCGTTGCGCGCGCGGGCGAGGACGGCGGCGTTGATGTCGGTCGCGTAGATGCGCGAGCGGTCGAGCAGGCCCTCCTCCTGCAGGACGATCGCGATGGAGTAGGTCTCCTCGCCCGTCGAGCACCCGGCGCTCCAGATCCGCACGAACGGATAGGTGCGCAGGATGGGGACCACCTTCTCCCGGAAGGCGAGCCAGAAGCCCGGGTCGCGGAACATCGACGTCGTGGTGACGGAGAGGTCGAGCAGGAGCCGCTCCATCGCCGCCGGATCGTGCAGCACCCGCTCCTGGAGCCCCGAGAGCGTGCGCACGCCCTCCGCCTGCGCCCGCCGCCACAGGCGCCGGCGCAGGACCGCCGGCGCGTAGTCGCGGAAGTCGAACGCGTAGCGGCGGTGGACGGCCTCGAGCAGCAGCTCGATCTCGATGAGCTCGAGCTCTGAGCCCTCCTCCTCCTGGGGGTCCGGGTCGGGTACCGCAGCGATCACCGGTAGAGCCACACCCGCATGAGCGACAGGAGCTGGTCGGTCTCGACCGGCTTGGTGATGTAGTCCGAGGCGCCGGCCGCGATCGTCTTCTCGCGGTCGCCCTTCATCGCCTTGGCCGTCAGCGCGATGATCGGCAGGCTCGCGAAGCGGGCCTCCTTGCGGATCTCCGTCATCGTCTCGTAGCCGTCCATCTCGGGCATCATCACGTCCATCAGCACCAGGTCGACGTCCGGGTTGGCCTGCAGGAGGTGGAGCCCGTCCCGGCCGTTCTCGGCGAAGAGCACCTCCATGCCGCGGACCTCGAGCGCGTTGGTGAGGGCGAACACGTTGCGGACGTCGTCGTCGACGATGAGCACCCGCTTGCCCTGGAGCGTCGCGTCGGAGTCGTGGAGCTGCTCGAGGATGCGCCGCTTCTCGGCGGGCAGCCGCGCCTCGACCCGGTGCAGGAAGAGGGAGGTCTCGTCGAGCAGGCGCTCGGGCGAGTGGACGTCCTTGACGATGATCGCCTCCGCGTAGCGCCGCAGCTTGACCTCCTCCTCGCGGCTGAGCGCCTTGCCCGTGTGGACGATGACCGGCAGGTCGGCCCAGCGCGGGTCGGACTCCAGGCGCTCGAGCAGCTCGAAGCCCGAGCCGCCCTCCTCGTCGGGGAGGCCCAGGTCGAGCACGAGGCAGTCGAAGTCGCGCTGCTCGAGCTGCTCGATCGCCTCCTCGGCACTGGCCACCGCGACGACCTCGACGTCGTCCTCGCCCCCGATGAGCTCGCCGATCGTCGCGCGGGACGTCGGGTCGTCCTCGACGAGCAGGACGGAGCGCACCGCCCGGTCGACGAAGTCGGCGATGCTCGAGAGCGCGCTGCCGAGCGCCTCGTGGTCGACCGGCTTGTCGAAGTAGGCGATCGCGCCGGCCCGCATGGCGCGGCGGCGATGGTCGAAGGCCGAGATCACGTGGACCGGGATGTGGCGCGTGTCGGGATGGCGCTTGAGGTGGTCGAGCACGTCGAGCCCGTCGGTGCCGGGCAGCTCGACGTCGAGGACGATCGCGTCGGGGGCGAGCCGGTGCGCGAGCGCGAGGCCCGAGTCGCCGCGCGTGGCGACGACGCCCTTGAAGTCGTTCTCGCGGGCCATGTCGAGCACGATCCGCGCGAAGGCGGGGTCGTCCTCGATGATCAGAAGCACCCGGTCGCCCTGCTCGAGGGTGTCGCGGTCGTCCGGCACCGTCTGCTTGT
This sequence comes from Actinomycetota bacterium, assembly GCA_030773575.1. Lineage (GTDB taxonomy): Bacteria > Actinomycetota > Thermoleophilia > Solirubrobacterales > Solirubrobacteraceae > JACCYI01. The sequence continues at coordinate 4,050 of JALYMV010000212.1, read as the reverse complement.
CGACCACCGCCGGGTCCATGCGGTCGGCCAGGGCGGCCGCGGTCCCGGTGGGCGACAGCAGCGCGGTCATCTCGCTGTGCCCGTTGGTCGCGAGCGGCTCCTCGAGCCGCGCGAGCTGCTGGGAGAAGCCGCCGTCGTCGCCGTTGGCCTCGCCCACCGGCACCGCCCGGTCCTCCTCGGGCTGGCCCGCGTAGCGCTCGGGCAGGATCAGGGTGAACGTCGAGCCGACGCCCGCCAGGGAGTCCACCCGCAGCTCGCCGCCGAGGACCCGCGCGATCTCGCGGGAGATCGAGAGGCCGAGGCCCGTGCCGCCGTACTTGCGGCTCGTGGTCCCGTCGGCCTGCTGGAAGGCCTCGAAGATGACGCGCAGCTTGTCCTCGGAGATGCCGATGCCGGTGTCGGAGACCGCGAAGGCGATCCCCTCGGGCACGGGCGAGACGCGGAGCGTCACCGAGCCCTGCTCCGTGAACTTGAACGCGTTGGAGAGCAGGTTCTTGATCACCTGCTGCAGGCGCTGGTCGTCGACGAACATCGTGGTGGGGACGGACTCGTCGATCCCCACCTCGAAGTGCAGCCCCTTGTCCTGGGCGACGGCCGCAAAGCCGCGCCGCAGGTCCTCCACCACGCGCGCGATCGGGACCTCGACGGCGTGGACGTCCATCTTGCCCGCCTCGACCTTGGAGAGGTCGAGGATGTCGTTGATCAGCGTGAGCAGGTCCGAGCCGGCGCCGTGGATCGTCTGCGCGAACTCGCGCTGCTTGGCGGTGAGGTTGCCCTCGTGGTTCTCCGAGAGCAGCTTGGCCAGGATCAGCAGCGAGTTCAGCGGCGTGCGCAGCTCGTGGCTCATGTTGGCCAGGAACTCCGACTTGTACTTCGAGGAGAGCGCGAGCTGGGAGGCCTTCTCCTCCAGCCCGACGCGGGCCCGCTCGATCTCGGAGTTCTTGAGCTCGATGGCGGCGTTGCGCTCGGCGAGCTGGGCCGCCTTGTCCTCGAGCTCGTCGTTGGTCTGGCGCAGCTCCTCCTGCTGGGCCTGGAGCAGCTCCTCCGAGGCCTTGAGCGACTTCGCCTGGGCCTCGAGCTCCTGGTTGGAGCGCTTGAGCTCCTCCTGCTGGGCCTGGAGCTCCTCGGACTGGCTCTGGAGCTCGTGGGCGAGCGACTGCGACTGGCCGAGCAGCTCCTCCGTGCGCATCGTCGCGGTGATCGTGTTGAGCACCACCCCCAGCGACTCCACGAGCTGCTCGAGGAAGGTCTGGTTGACCTCGGAGAACGCGCGGAAGGAGGCCAGCTCGATCACCGCGAGGACCTGCTCCTCGAAGATGATCGGCAGCACGATGATGTTGACCGGGGCCGCCTGGCCCAGGCCGGAGGAGATCTTGATGTAGTCGCCCGGCGCCTCCGTGATGAGGATGGGCTGCTTCTCGAGCGCCGCCTGCCCAACCAGGCCCTCGCCCGGGTGGAAGACGTTGGAGAGCCCCTTGCGCTCTCGGTAGCCGTAGGAGGCGATCATCCGCAGCTCGTAGTTGTCGGTGTCGGTCCCAAGCGGCGCCGTGCCCTCGGCCGCCTCCCCGCCCTCGGCGAGGAAGAACGCGCCGTGCTGGGCCGAGACGGTCGGGGTGAGCTCGGACATGATCAGGCGCGAGACCGTCTGGAGGTCGCGCTGGCCCTGCATGAGGCCGGAGATGCGCGCCAGGTTCGTCTTGAGCCAGTCCTGCTCCGCGTTCTGCTGCGTCGTGTCGCGGAGGTTCTGGATCATCTCGTTGATGTTGTCCTTGAGCTCGGCGAGCTCGCCCTGCGCCTCGACGGTGATGGAGCGCGTCAGGTCGCCCGAGGTCACCGCGGTGGAGACCTCGGCGATCGCGCGGACCTGCGTGGTGAGGTTGCCCGCGAGCTGGTTGACGTTCTCCGTCAGCCGCTTCCAGGTCCCCGACACGCCCTCGACCTCGGCCTGGCCGCCGAGCTTGCCCTCCGTGCCGACCTCCTTGGCGACGCGGGTGACCTCGTCGGCGAACGAGGAGAGCTGGTCGACCATCACGTTGATGACGTCCTTGAGCTCGAGGATCTCGCCCCGGGCGTCGACCGTGATCTTCTGGGTCAGGTCGCCCTGGGCCACCGCGGTGGCGACCTGGGCGATGTTGCGGACCTGGCTGGTGAGGTTCGACGCCATGCCGTTCACGTTCTCGGTGAGGCCGCGCCACACGCCGGCGACGCCGGGCACGTCGGCCTGGCCGCCGAGCTGACCCTCCGTACCAACCTCGCGCGCCACGCGCGTGACCTCGTCGGCGAAGGACGAGAGCTGGTCGACCATCGTGTTGATGGTCCGCTTGAGCTCGAGCATCTCGCCCTCGACGTCCACCGTGATCTTCTGCGACAGGTCGCCCTGGGCGACCGCCGTGGTGACCTGCGCGATGTTGCGCACCTGGGTGGTGAGGTTGGACGCCATGCCGTTCACCGAGTCGGTGAGGTCCTTCCACGTGCCGGCGACGCCGGGCACCTGGGCCTGGCCGCCGAGGCGGCCCTGCGTGCCCACCTCGCGGGCCACGCGCGTGACCTGCTCGGCGAAGGACGCCAGGGTGTCGGTCATCGAGTTGATGGTGTCCGCCAGCGCGGCCACCTCGCCCTTGGCCTCGACGGTGATCTTCTGGGTCAGGTCGCCCTCGGCCACCGCCGTGGTCACCTGCGCGATGTTGCGCACCTGGCTGGTGAGGTTGGACGCCATGCGGTTCACCGAGTCCGTGAGGTCCTTCCACGTCCCGGCGACGCCGGCCACCTCGGCCTGGCCGCCCAGGATCCCCTCGGTGCCCACCTCGCGGGCCACGCCGGTGACCTGCTCGGCGAACGACGACAGCGTGTCGGTCATCGAGTTGATCGTCTCCGCCAGCGCCGCGACCTCGCCCTTGGCCTCGACGGTGATCTTCTGCGTCAGGTCGCCCTCGGCCACCGCCGTGGTCACCTGCGCGATGTTGCGCACCTGCGTCGTCAGGTTCGACGCCATGAAGTTGACGTTCTCGGTCAGGTCGCGCCAGGTGCCGCTCACGCCCTCGACCCGCGCCTGGCCGCCCAGGATCCCCTCCGTGCCGACCTCGCGCGCCACGCGGGTGACCTCGTCGGCGAACGACGAGAGCTGGTCGACCATCGTGTTGATGGTGTCCGCCAGCGCGGCGACCTCGCCCTTGGCCTCGACCGCCACCTTCTGCGACAGGTCGCCCTCGGCCACCGCCGTCGTCACCGCCGCGATCGTCCGCACCTGGGTGGTGAGGTTGGAGGCCATGCCGTTCACGGAGTCCGTGAGGTCCTTCCACGTCCCGGCGACGCCGGCCACCTCCGCCTGGCCGCCCAGGATCCCCTCGGTGCCCACCTCGCGGGCCACGCCGGTGACCTGCTCGGCGAACGACGACAGCGTGTCGGTCATCGAGTTGATCGTGTCCGCCAGCGCCGCGACCTCGCCCTTGGCCTCGACGGTGATCTTCTGCGTCAGGTCGCCCTCGGCCACCGCGGTCGTCACCTGCGCGATGTTGCGCACCTGCGTCGTCAGGTTGGTCGCCATGCCGTTGACGTTGTCGGTGAGGTCCTTCCACGTGCCGCCGACGCCGGCCACCTCGGCCTGGCCGCCGAGGATGCCCTCCGTGCCGACCTCGCGGGCGACGCGGGTGACCTCGTCGGCGAAGCTCGACAGCTGGTCGACCATCGTGTTGATCGTGTCCGCCAGCGCGGCCACCTCGCCCTTGGCCTCGACCGCCACCTTCTGCGACAGATCCCCCTCGGCCACCGCCGTCGTGACCGCGGCGATCGTCCGCACCTGGCTCGTCAGGTTGGACGCCATGAAGTTCACGTTCTCGGTGAGATCGCGCCACGTCCCCGACACGCCCTCGACCCGCGCCTGGCCGCCCAGGATCCCCTCCGTGCCGACCTCGCGGGCGACACGGGTGACCTCGTCGGCGAAGCTCGACAGCTGATCGACCATCGTGTTGATCGTGTCCGCCAGCTGGGCGACCTCGCCCTTGGCCTCGACGTCGATCTTCTGGGACAGGTCGCCGTCGGCCACCGCGGTGG
>JALYMV010000211.1 GCA_030773575.1 Actinomycetota bacterium | reverse complement strand
CCCCGAGCCGGCCCGCGACCTGCTGGCCTTCGACCTCGGCGCCGGGGCCGTCGACGGGCTCGCCGGGCGCCTCGCCGGGTGGCTGACCGCCCCGGAGGAACTGCGCGCGGCGACCCGCGAGGCGATCGTCGCCGTCACGCGCGAGCGGTACTCCTGGGAGGGGGTCGCCCGCACGGTGATCGCCGCCGCGCGGGGGGAGCTCGACGCCCTGCCCGTCCCCTGACGGCGGCCGCCGAGACGGTGCCGTCCGGCCGCTTCATCCACTACGATTGCGGGCATGCTCGGAGGAGGGTCGAAGCGGCTTGCGCCGCTCGCGGCGGCTGCCGCGCTCACGCTTGGACTGTCCGGCTGCAACCTGGTCGACGAGGGCGACAACCTCGTCGCGGGCAAGCAGGCCTTCGTGCAGAAGTGCGGCTCCTGCCACGTGCTCAAGCGCGCGGGCACGACCGGCGTCAACGGGCCGAACCTCGACGAGGCCTTCCAGCAGGCGCGCAAGGACGGCTTCGGCGAGTCGACCTTCCGCGGCATGGTCCACGCGCAGATCAAGAACCCGAACCCCAATCCGCAGAACGACCCGCTCGACGGCAAGCCGACCGGCTTCATGCCCGCCGACCTGGTGACGGGGGAGACCGCCGAGGACGTCGCGGCCTACGTGGCGACCGCGGTCGGCAAGCCCGGCGAGGACGTGGGGCAGCTCGCCCGCGTCGGGGTCAAGAGGTCGACCGCCGTGGCCAAGGCCGAGGGCCCCGAGCTCGAGATCCCCGCGGACCCCAGCGGCGCGCTCGCCTTCACCTTCGCCTCCGCCGAGGCCCAGGCCGGGGAGATCACCCTGCGCTCGCCGAACGAGTCGGGGGTCCCGCACAACATCGCCATCGAGGGCGGCGGGCTCGACCAGAAGGGCCCCGTGGTGCAGGACGGCGGCGTCTCCGAGGTCACCGCCGAGGTCAAGGCCGGCGACTACACGTTCTACTGCTCCGTGCCCGGGCACCGCGAGGGCGGGATGCTCGGCAAGCTCGTCGTCAAGTAGCGGCGACCGTCGGCCGCGCCGCGTCGTCGCGGTCGGAGTCGCGCGCCGCGCGGACGAAGAAGAACGTCAGCGCGAAGAGCATCACCAGCACGTCGAGGACGACCATCATGCCCCCGGCGAGCTGCTGGTCGGCGATCGCCGAGAGCCCGAAGCGCCGCTCGCCGGCGCCGTAGACGTCGGTGTAGACCGGCTGGCGGATGATCACGAAGCTCATCCCGAGGAACATGCCGAGCAGGCGGGCGGCGAGGATGTGGCCGATCTTCCACAGGTCGCCCCGCAGGCGCCGGCGCTTGGGCTCGAGCGCCGACCACCACACGAGCATCCCGATCCCCACGAAGCTCGCGTGCTGGAGCGCGTGGACGGCGTCGTGGCGGACGGCTGCCGTGAAGGCGAAGTCGAAGTGCCAGAGGTAGAGGACGAGCGCGTAGACCGGGATCGCCACGAGCGGCCGGCGCAGCGCCCGGAACGCCGCTCGCAGCCGGCGCCGGCGGGCGAGGGCGACGAGCGCCGGGCGCGGGAGCAGGAACGCGAGCACCGGGTTGCGCATTCCGGCCAGCAGCAGCGGCGCGGCGAGGTCGGCGATCAGCAGGTGCTGGGCCATGTGGGCGGAGAGCAGGTCCGATCCCCACGCGTCGACGGGGGAGAGGAGCCCGATCAGCCACAGCCCGATCCCCGCGTGCCAGAGGGCCCGCTGGCCGCGGGAGACCGCGACGCCGCGCCCGCGGAGGATCCGCACCGCGCGCACGTAGAGGACCTCGGCGACCGCGAGGCTTGCGAGGACGCCCGGGTCGAGCGAGAGCTCCATCGCCGGCCGCCGCTACAGCGCGCGCACGAGCAGGACCAGCCCGATCACCACGACGGCCAGCGCCACCACGTAGGCGAGGAAGCGGAAGGCCTCCCCCTCGGAGCGCAGCGGGTTGAGCACCTAGATGATGTAGACCGTCGTGTAGACGATCACCCACATCACGTCGACGAAGTGCCAGTAGATCCCCGGCACCTCGACCCCGCGGTGCTCCTCGGGCGTGAAGTGCCCGCGGAACGCCCGGATCGTCGTGAACGCCAGCAGCGTCAGACCCACGAAGACGTGAGCGCCGTGCAGGCCGGTGAGGCCGTAGAAGATCGACCCCTGGGCGTGGTCCTGCGGCGCGAAGCCGATGTGGACGTACTCGTTGATCTGGATGAACAGGAACGTGGCCCCGAGGAGGAACGTCGTGAGGATGCCCGCCTGCAGCCCGAACCGGTTGCCCTTCTTGGCCGACTCGAGCGCCCAGTGCACGGTGACCGACGATGCGAGCAGGATCGCCGTGTTGACGCCGGCGATCAGCTTCGGCAACTCCGTCCCGGCGGCGGGCCAGTCGGCCTCGTAGACCACCCGGATGAAGAAGTAGGCGGTGAAGAAGGCCCCGAAGACCATGATCTCCGAGATGATGAAGAGCAGCATTCCGAGCAGCTGCGGTTCGACCCGCGAAGAGCGGTTGGCCGGCGGCGGCCCGTGATGGGACCCGTGGTGCAGGGAGGCGGCTTCCATCAGGCGCGGGCCCCCACGCGCTCGTCGACCGCGGACTCGACGTGTTCGACCGGCTTGCCCGTCGCCTTGGCGACGCGCTCGATCAGGCCCTTCTTCGTCCACTCGGAGCGGTTCCCGGGGAGCGTCGAGATGACGATCTCCGAGATCAGGAAGGTCTGCACGGCATTCATCGTCGCCGTGTAGGGATCGGTGTGGGCGATCATGCCCGCGGCCACGATCCCGGCGTCCTCGAGCGACTTCAGCAGCGCCTGCAGCCGGCGGCGCGAGCCCTCGACCGCGGCGCCCTCGCCGGACTCCTGCGGCACGGCGACGATGAAGCGCCGCGGGCCCTCCTCGGCCTTGGCCTTCAGCCGGGCGATCAGCTCGTCGCCGGCGGCGGTCTGGTTGGCGACGACGAGGCAGACGTCGAACGGCAGCCCGCAAGCGGCGAGGTCGGTGACGACGTGGTTGACCGGCAGTCCCGAGGCCTGCTCGATGCGCTCGGGCAGGTCACGCCGCAGCCACCCCGACGAGGTGATCGGCAGGGTGGAGAGGATGACCTCGTCGATCCCGTGCTGGCCGATCGCGTCCATCGCGGCGTTGAAGGGGTCGGGGTCGCCGACCTCGCCGGTGGCCTCGATCCCCTCCTCGCGCATGAACGCGAGCGCGAGGTCCACCCGGACCTGCGCGGCGTCGCGAACGGCGTCGTCGTAGATGACGTTGCCGTGCGCCGGGCGGTTCTGCGGCACAACCACGAAGAACTTGGCGTCACCCTTCGCCGCGCGCTCGCGCACGGCGTCGAGCAGCGCCTGGCCGCCGATGGTCTGGTTCGCGAGGACGAGGACGTTGGCCATGCCGGTGCGACTACTCCCTGCTCGTGGCTCCCGCCACCGTGGCCGGTGGCGCCGCTTCCCGTGCCTCCTGGCCGGCGGGCTTGAAGATGCCGTGGACCGCGCCGGGGACGCCGTACTCGTAGGGGCCGCCCACGACCGTGGGCACGGCGTCGAAGTTGAAGATGGGCGGCGGCGAGGAGACCTGCCACTCGAGCGTCAGCGCCCGCCAGGGGTTGGCCGCGGCGCGCGGGCCGCCGCGCCAGCTCGAGACCATGTTGTACACGAAGACCAGCGTCGAGAGCCCGAGGACGAACGAGGAGATCGTGATCAGCAGGTTCCAGGTCGCGAACTGCTCGGGGTAGTCCGCCACGCGCCGGGGCATGCCCTGCACGCCGATGAGGTGCATGGGGGCGAAGGTGGCGTTGAAGCCGACGAAGGTCAGCCAGAAGTGCAGCTTGCCGAGCGTGTTGTCGAACATCCGCCCGGTCATCTTCGGGAACCAGTAGTAGACGCCCGCGTAGATCGTGAACAGCGAGCCGCCGAAGAGCACGTAGTGGATGTGGGCGACGATGAAGTACGTGTCCGACACGTGGATGTCGAGCGGCACCATCGCGAGCATCACGCCCGAGATCCCGCCGAGCGTGAACATCACGAGGAAGCCCATGGCGAAGAGCATCGGCGTGTCGAGGTGCAGCACCCCGCGCCACAGCGTCGCGAGCCACGAGAAGATCTTGATGCCGGTCGGCACGGCGATGATCGCGGTGGTGATCATCATGGGCACGCGGATCCAGCTCTGCATGCCCGACACGAACATGTGGTGGGCCCACACCGTGAACCCGAGCAGCACGATGGCCAGCAGCGAGAATGCCATCATCCGGTAGCCGAAGACCGGCTTGCGCGCCTTGACGGCGAGGATCTCCGACACGATCCCGAAGCCCGGCAGCATCATGATGTAGACCGCCGGGTGGGAGTAGAACCAGAAGACGTGCTGGTACATCAGCGGGTCGCCGCCCCGCTCGGGTACGAAGAAGTTGAAGCGCAGCGCGTAGTCGAAGAGGACGAAGAACTGCGACGCGGCGACGAACGGCGTGGCGATCACGACCAGCAGCGAGGTCGAGAAGTTCGCCCACACGAGCAGCGGCATCCGCCAGAACGACATGCCGGGCGCGCGCATGGTGATGATGGTCACCAGGAAGTTCAGCGCCGTGGCGATGGACGACGCCCCGGCGAACTGGACGCCGATGGTGAAGAACATCTGCCCGAGCGGCATCTCGGTCGAGAGGGGCGCGTAGGCGGTCCAGCCCGTCGCGAACGCCCCACCCGGTGCGAAGAACGACAGCGTCATCATCACGCCGGCGACCGGCAGCATCCAGAACGACAGGGCGTTCAGCCGCGGGAACGCCATGTCGGGCGCGCCGATCATCAGCGGGAGGACGTAGTTCGCCAGCCCCGCGAAGACGGGGATGATGAACAGGAAGATCATCAGCGACGCGTGGACGCTGAACAGGCCGTTGTAGGCGTTCGTGTCGACGAACTGCTGGCCCGGCGCCGCGAGCTCGGCCCGGACCATCATCGCCAGCAGCCCGCCGATCAGCATGAAGAAGAACGACGTGACGACGTACTGGATCCCGATCACCTTGTGATCGGTGTTGACCTTGAAGTAGTCGCGCCAGGAGTGGGCGCCGTGGCTCGAGTGGTCCTCGGGCCGGGTGGGGCGCCCGGAAGCCCAGTAGAACCAGTAGTCGAAGGCGCCGATCCCCACCAGGAAGAAGAGGGGAGCCGCGAGCAGGGAGACGATGGTGATCGCCTCGCCGTCGAGGACCTCCTGGCCGTAGGCGGCCCGGATGGCGATGGTCAGGGCCGCCGCGAAGGCGATGCCCAGGAGGGTGAAGAGCCCGCCCCGGAGCAGACCGGGGGAGCGGAGCCTGCCTGCCGTCACTGCGCCTCCCTGGCTTCCTGGGCCTGCTTGGCCAGCCACTGGTCGAACTTCCCGCGCTCGAGGACGTGGACCGTCGAGCGCATCACCGAGTGCCCCAGGCCGCAGAGCTCCGCGCACACCACCGGGTAGTCGCCCGTGCGGGTCGTGTCGACGAGGAACCGGGTCTCCTCGCCCGGCACCGCGTCGATCTTCATGCGGAAGGCCGGCACCCAGAAGTCGTGGATGACGTCCTTGGACTGCACCTTGAACTGCACCTGGCGCCCGACCGGCAGGTAGAGCTGCGTGGACTTGATCTCCTCGCGGGCGCCCCGCGGCGTGCCGTAGTAGTAGGTCCAGGCGAACTGCTCGCCCACCACCCGGACGGTCATCTGGTTGGCCTGCGCCTCCTCGACGTCCGTGAGCACGACGTAGGCGTAGCCGACCAGCGTGACGAGGAGGACCGCCGGGATGGCGGTCCAGATGATCTCCAGGCGGGTGTTGCCGTGGATGGGAGGTCCGTCGAGGCCCTCCTCGCCCGGGCGCACGCGCCACTTGTAGGCCGTGTAGAGCACGATCGTCGCGACGAGCACGAAGACCGGCACGGAGGTGAAGACGAGGACGTCCCAGAGGGTGTCGATGTCCTTCGCCTGGCCCGACGCCTGGATCGGGAACCAGTCGATGGCGGCGCCGAGGGCGATGCCGGCCGCCGACGCGAGCGCGCCGATCAGCAGCAGCGGCAGTACGTGGACGGGGCCGCCACGGCCAGCGGTTTCGCTGACGTCGGCCCCCACCGTGCGCTCCTCAAGCTCCATGGGTCGCGCAGCATATGTCACACCTCCGACGAACGGAACCGAGAACGGCTCCGTCCGCGCCAGGCCGGTTTCCGAGCTGACCGGACGGTCAGACTCCGGCGGCTCTAGGCCGCGACCCGCTGCTGCAGCCCGCGGCCGTCGGCCGCGTAGAGCGAGACGTTCCCGCCGGAGCGGAACGCCGACGGGGCGACGCCTTGGTAGCGGCGGAACGCCTTGGCGAACTGCGCCGGCTGGCGGTAGCCCACGCGCTGGGCGACCTCGCGGACCGTGAGGCCGCGGCCGTCGAGCATGTCGGCGGCGCGCTGCATGCGGATCCGGGTGAGGTGGTCGCGGAACGTGGTGTTGCCGATCTCGGCGTAGGCTCGCTGGAGCTGGCGGCGCGACGAGGCGACGCGGCGGGCGATGTCGTCGAGGGCCAGGTCGGAGGCGTACTCCTCCTCGACGATGGCGACCGCATCCTCGAAGAGACTGGTGCGGTGCCGGATGGTGGCGGGGCGTTGAGTGGGCACATCCGGGATACGGAGCGGGCCTCCCGTGGGATGATCCGAACGTGGACATGGCGTCAATCTGGCGCGTCCACGCTCGCATGGTGCGGCTACCCAGCGGGCACCCGTCCGGTTGCGCTAGCGTGAGCCTTGCGTCAAACGTTGCAAGTGACCGAGCGGATATGGAGGTCGAGGCGGAATGCAGGTGCGCGACGGGATGAGCACGGTGGTCCTCACGGTGGGGCCCGACCACACCATGCGCCAGGCCGCCTGCCTGATGGACGAGCGCAAGGTGGGCGCGGCGGTCGTCATCGACCCCGAGCTGCCCGGGCCGGGGATCATCACCGAGCGCGACGTCCTCGCCTCCGTGGCCGCCGGCCAGGACCCCGACACCGAGCGCGTCGCCGACCACCTCACCGCCAACACGGTCTTCGCGAGCCCGGAGTGGTCGCTCGAGCAGGCCGCCGCCGCAATGGTCAAGGGCGGGTTCCGCCACCTCATCGTCGTCGACGGCAACGAGACGGCCGGCATCCTCTCCGTCCGCGACATCGTTCGCTGCTGGACGGACGACGGCGCGTCCTGCGAGATACCGCAGAGCGCGGCCTCGGCGTAGGGGCGGCGGGGCGGCGCGGCGGCGCCGTGAACGTCAACTGCGGCTGGTGAGGGAGAGCGGTCCGAGCGAGCGGGGGGTCCGGGTGGCGGGCTGGCACCTCTTGCAAGCTCCGGCGCCCCGAAGCGGCCGCGGCCTAGTGATGCTCGGCCGGGAGCTCGGAGAACTCGCGGCTCGCCTTGACGATCCAGATCACCGTCGAGACGAGAAAGACGATGAGGCCGATGGCCACGATGACCATCGAGATGGTCAGGCCGATGATGGCGAGTGCGAGGCCGACCGCGTTGACGATCGGCAGGAGGCTCGGCTCCGGCATGTGGACGTGCTCGCCGGCGGGCGGGGCGGGGAGCTGCTGCGGGGTCTCGGGCATCAGGCGGTGTAGACGAGGGCCGCGACGAAGGTCAGGGCGAAGATCAGCAGCATGATCACCGACACGACCAGCGCGGTCCGGATGTTCTTGCGGGCGAGTCGCTTGTCCATGGGAGCCGGGGCAGTCTAGTGGGCGGCGGCCTACAGCTGCGTGTCGAGGACCATCGCGCAAAACAGCGCCGCGAGGTACCCGAGGGAGAAGAGATAGGTGCGCAGCGCGGCGGGCCGGTCGGCCCTGCGCTGGAGCCGCACGGAGAGGACCGTGAACGCGCCGCCGAGCCCGATCGCGGCCGCCGCGTAGAGGAGCCCGAACATGCCGAACAGGAAGGGCAGCAGGGTCAGCACGACCAGCAGGACGGTGTAGAGGACGATCTGGCGGCGCGTCTCGACCTCGCCGCGGGCCACCGGCATCATCGGCACGCCGACCCGCGCGTACTCGTCCTTCATGAGCAGCGAGAGCGCCCAGAAGTGCGGCGGGGTCCAGTAGAAGACGATCGCGAAGAGGTAGAGCGCGGTCGGATCCAGGCCGCCGGTGACGGCCGCCCAGCCCACCAGCGGCGGGACCGCGCCGGCCGCGCCGCCGATCACGATGTTCTGCGGCGTCGAGCGCTTGAGCCAGACGGTGTAGACGAAGACGTAGCCGAGGAAGCCGAGCAGGGCGAGGATCGCCGCCAGGACATTGACCGTCGCCGACAGCAGGACGAAGGACGCCACCGCGAGGGCGATGCCAAAGGCGAGCGCGGCGCGGGGGGAGACGCGGCCGGCCGGCACCGGCCGGTTGGCGGTCCGCGCCATCTGGGCGTCGATGTCGCGGTCGTAGTAGTGGTTGACGGCCCCCGCGCCGCCCGCCGACAGGTAGCCGCCGAGCACCGTCAGGGCGACGAGGCCCAGCGACGGGTCGCCGGCCACGTACATCGTGGTCACCGTGGTCAGCAGCAGCAGCGACTGGACCTTGGGCTTGGTCAGCGCGGCGTAGTCCGCAAGGACCTGCCGTAGGCCGCCGACCGCCCAAGCGCTCGAGGCCCGGGTGTGGGTCAGGCGAGAGGCTTCCACGACCGCGGCAGCGTACTGGACGTCCGGGCGGGAGTGATCACTTCGTGGCGAGCGGCCGGCCGGCCTGATGGCGCTGCTCGACGCCGCTCTCCTTCTCGACCTGCGCGCGGATGTCCTTCAGCGGCTCCACGGAGCGCACGCGCGGGATCGCGTCGAAGTTGTTCTCCGGCGGCGGGGACGGCATGTACCACTCGAGCGTGTTGCCCTTCCACGGGTCGGGTCCCGCCTTGGTGCCGGTCTTCGCCGACCGGACCACGTTGACGATCGAGATCATGAAGCCGATCCCCAGCAGGAACGAGCCGAACGTCGAGATCTGGTTCATCAGCGTCCAGCCCGCCTCCGAGGAGTACTCGTAGACGCGGCGCGGCATGCCGTCGAGGCCGAGCGAGTGCTGGATGAGGAAGGTGATGTGGAAGCCGACCAGCACGAGCCAGAAGGAGAGCTTGCCCAGCCCCTCCGACAGCATCCGGCCGGAGATCTTCGGGAACCAGTAGTAGAGGGCCGCCATCGCGCCGAACATCGTGCCGCCGATCGCCACGTAGTGCAGGTGGGCGACGACGAAGTAGGAGTCCGTCAGCTGCCAGTCGATCGGGAAGACCGCCAGGAAGATGCCCGAGATGCCGCCGATCAGGAACGTGCCGATCAGCCCGACGGCCCACAGCAGCGGCAGGCGGTACTCGATCGTGCCGCGCCACAGCGTGGCGAGCCAGTTGAGGATCTTGACGCCCGTCGGCACCGCGATGACGAACGACGAGAGCATGAAGAAGGCCAGCACCACCGTCGACATCGGCGTCGCGAACATGTGGTGCGCCCACACGAGCAGGCCGAGGAACGCGATGGCCGCCGTGGAGGCCGCGATCGCCTTGTAGCCGAAGATCGGCTTGCGGGCGAAGACGGGCAGCACCTCGGAGACCACGCCGAACGCCGGCAGGATGAGGATGTAGACCTCGGGGTGCCCGAAGAACCAGAACAGGTGCTGCCACAGCAGCGCCGAGCCGCCCTGGGTCGGGTCGAAGAACGTGCCGCCCCAGTGGCGGTCGATGAGCAGCATCGTCACGGTGGCGGCGATCGACGACAGCGCCAGCACGACGAGGTAGGAGTAGATGAGCATGGTCCACACGAACAGCGGCAGTCGGCCCCAGCCCATGCCGGGGGCGCGCATGTTGTGGACCGTGGCGATGAAGTTGACCGCGCCGAGCATGGATGCGAGGCCCGTGAGGTGGACCATGAAGATCCACGCGTCCTGGCCGCCGGACGGCGAGTACGCCGCGGTGGAGAGCGGGACGTAGGAGAACCAGCCGGCCTCCGGCGGCGTGAAGAAGATCGACGCGTAGAGCGCGAGGCCGCCGAACAGGAACATCCAGTACGACCACGCGTTCAGGCGCGGGAAGGCGACGTCGCGGGCGCCGATCATCAGCGGGATGAGGTAGTTGGCGAAGCCCGCCCACACCGGCACGCCGACGAGGAAGATCATCGTCGTCCCGTGCATCGTGAAGATCTGCGAGTACTTCTCCGGGTCGAGCAGCGTGTTGTCGGGCGCGCCGAGCTGGAGGCGGATCAGGAGCGCCTCGACGCCGCCGAGCACGAAGAAGACCGCGACGGTCCAGAGGTAGAGGATCCCGATCTTCTTGTGATCGGTGGTGGTGATCCAGGAGGTCCAGCCCGCGGTCGGGTCCTTGACGCGGCCGGTGATGATCTCGGGACGGGGGCGGCTGAGCAGCCCGGAAGCCGTCTCCTGCTGGGTGGTGGGGGGAGCGATGGTCGCCATGGAGGTCTCGGGGTTACTCGTTGCCCTGGTTCGGGGCGCTCGCGCCGCCCGCGCCGCCGCCCGAGCCGCCCTCGGCGGCCTGCTCGCCCTCGCGGCGGATGAGCTCGGCGCGCTGGCGGGCGCCGGCCACCTGGGCGGCCTTGATGTCGCGGACGCGCTGGTCGTACCACTGGCGGTACTGCGGGTAGGGCATGGCGACGACCGTCGCGAGCATGTTCGCGTGGTTGCGGCCGCAGAACTCGGCGCACTGGCCGTTCAACTGGCCCGGCTTGGTCGCCTTGAACCAGAGCTTGTTCGTGTAGCCGGGGACCGCGTCCATCTTGCCGCCGAGCGCCGGAATCCACCAGGAGTGTGCGACGTCGACGGAGGTGATGTCGAGCGTGACCGTGCGGCCGATCGGCACCACCATCTCCGTGTAGGAGAACACGCGCTCCCGCCCGGGGTACTGGAAGCGCCACAGGTACTGCTGGCCCTCCACCCGGATGTTGAGCGACTCGCCGCGCGGCGCGCGGGGCTGGTCGGTGGAGGCGAAGAGCACGCCGTTGGAGGCGATCCGCTGGCCGTTGGCGTCGATGTCGGAGGCCGCCGGGTTCTTGATCGCGTTGAGCTGGATGAAGGTGACCGCGGTGATGAAGACGAGGATCACCGCGGCGCCGACCGTCCAGCCGACCTCCAGGCGCGTGTTGCCGTGGATCTGGGCCGCCTTGCGGCCCTTGCGCGCGCGGTACTTGACCAGCGACCAGAAGAGGACGCCCTCGACGGCCAGGAACACGACGATCGCCATGCCCAGGATCAGCTTGTAGAGCGAGTCGATCTTCTCCGCGTTGGGCGAGCCGCCCGACTCCGGCGAGATGATGTCGGCGCCCGCGCCCGTGGCGAGCAGGAGGGAACCGGCGACGGCCAGTGGGGCGGCCGCGCCGAGGCGCGATAGAACGGTCGTTCGGGTCACTGGGGCGGGCAGTCTAGACATCCGCCGCCCCCGACCGCCGGACGTTGGCGCGCCAGGCCCGGACTGTGTGCGCGACGTCACGTTCGGGGTGGTTCGCCGGTCCGCGCACGGACGTCAGGCGCCCTTGAACTCGGCGGGGCGCTTGCCGAGGAACGCGCTCACGCCCTCGATGAAGTCGTCGGAGCCGGCCATCTCCTGCTGGATGGACGCCTCGAGCTCGAGCTGCTCCTCCATGCGGCCGTAGCTCATCGCGTTGAGCTGGCGCTTGGTGCCGGCGTAGGAGCGGGTCGGGCCGGCCGCCAGGCGGGCGGCGAGGGCGTCGACCTCCGCCTCGAAGGCGTCGTCGGCCACGACGCGGTTGATCAGGCCCCACTCGAGCGCCTGGAGGGCGGGGACGCGCTCGGCGAGCATCGCCATCTCCGTCGCGCGAGCGTGGCCGATCCGCGTCGGGACGAACAGCGACGAGCCGCCGTCGGGGACCAGGCCGATGTTCGCGAAGGCGAGCAGGAAGTAGGCCGACTCCTTGGCGATCACCAGGTCGCACGCGAGCGCGAGCGAGAAGCCGATCCCCACCGCCGGGCCGTTGACCGCGGCCACCACCGGCTTGGGCATCTGGCGGATGCCGGTGATGATCGGGTGGTAGCGGTCGCGCAGCGCCGTGCCGACGTCCGGTCGCCCGTCCGGCGTCGGGTCGAAGCCTGCCTTGAGGTCGGCGCCCGAGGAGAAGCCGCGCCCGGCCCCCGTGATCACGACGGCGCGGACGGCGTCGTCGGCGGCCGCCCGCTCGACGGCGGCGAGCAGGTCGACGCCGAGCTGGCGGTCCCACGCGTTCATCGTCTCCGGGCGATTGAGCTCGATGCGCAGCTCCCCGCCGCGGCGGTGGAGGTTGACCGTCTCGTAGGCGTGCTCGAGGGCGGGCTCGGCCATGGCGCGGCATCCTATGCCGCCGCGCCGATCAGCCGTCGAGCAGCCCCGCGCCGCGCGCCCAGGCCTCCGTCCGGCGCATGCCCTCGGCGAGGCCGACCTCCGGCTGCCAGCCGAGCTCCTCGCGCGCGCGGGTGTTCGGGTAGGTCCCGCGCCGCGAGATGTAGGTGAGCGCCGCACGGGAGACCGACGGGGGCCGGCGGCGGACCCGCGCGACCGCCTCGAGGGTCAGCGCGGCGCCCGCCACGAGCGGTCGCGGCAGGCTCGGCGGCGCGTCGCGGCCGAGCATCCGCGCGTGGTGGGAGAAGAAGTCCCGGGCGCTGACCGCCTCGCCGTCCCAGACGGTGTAGGCCCGGCCCGCCGCCGCGGGGTGAAAGAGCGCGCGGACGATCGCGTCGACCAGGTCGTCGACGTAGACGGGCGTCATCAGCCCGTCGCCGCGGCCCGGAAGGCGGAAGGCGCCGGAGCGCATGGCCTCGAGCGGGCGGATCGTCCACGGGACCGATCCCGGCCCGTAGACGTCGCCGGGCCGCACGACGGTCGCGCCGCGGGCCAGCGCGAGGACCTCGGCGGCGCCCTTGGTGTCGATGTAGGGCATCCCGCACGGGCGCGGGGGCGCATCCTCGGGCATCTCGCCCTCGAAGCGGTAGCCCCAGACCGCCACGGAGGCGAGGCAGACGACGCGCGCGGCGCCGGCGGCCGCGGCCGCGTCGAGGACGTTGCGGGTGCCCTCGACGTTGACCCGTACGAAGTCGGCCATCGGGCCCCAGTCGGAGACGATCGCCGCGGTGTGGACGACGCGGTCGCAGCCGGCCAGCGCCGCGG
>JALYMV010000210.1 GCA_030773575.1 Actinomycetota bacterium | reverse complement strand
AGCGCGAGGTCACCGACCGGCTCGGCGAGGCCGTCCGCCTGCGGCGCGCGCTGGGCGACCTCGGTGTGCCCGTCGACGTCGTGGTGCTCGACGAGGCGCTGGCCGAGCGGCGGGCGAAGGTGCCGGGTTCCATGGTCTACGAGGCGATGCGGCATGGGCGGGTGGTCGCCCAATCCTGGGATGGCACGCCGCCTCGCCAGGGGCTCCTTCGGGATCGCGACGCCTGACCGGCGAAGCCTTCGGCGAGGGCCAGGGCTCGCGTTACGTCTCGAGCGCTTCGAGCAGGTCGCCAGCCAGGGCCGCGACCGACGCGCTGACGGTGAGCGGATCGCCAACCAGCTCCTCGGCGCGGCCGGCCATGGCAGCGCCGGTCGCCTCGGGCCCCTGGCCAAACAGCTCGTTGAGAAGCTCGATGGCCTCGCCGGCCAGCGCGTCGGTACGGAGCTCGTGCAGCCGTGCCGCGAGCGTCGCGGTGTCGACCGCGACCAGCAGCCGGTAGACGTCGTGGGCGTCCTTGTCGACCAATCGGGTCGGCGTGGCCTGACGGTCGCCGAGCTTGTGGAGCTTGGCGACCAGCAGGGCGGCGGGTCCGGCGACGTTCATCACGACGTGGCGACCGTCGAGCGCGTCAAGCGGGTCGATCCTCATGGGCGCGTGGTCGACCACCGCCGCTTCGAGCCCCGGCGTCCGGCGGGTGGCGCGTTCGTCGTGTGGCGGGATGCGGGCGCCGCGAGTCTTCTTGCTCCCGGGGCCGGCCAGGCGCTCGGGAACCATGAGGTCGACCGGAATGCCGTCGGGTGACAGCCAACTGCCGTGTCGCGGCTGCTCGAGGTCGGGATGGAACTCGGCGCGTCTCATGGCCTCGTCGAGCAGGGGTTCGTCCTCGAGCACGCGAGGGTCGATCACAATGTCGCTGTCCTTCGTGGCTTCCGCCAACGCGACGTCGGCGGCGCCGGTGTGAAGGTAGATCGCTTGGGCGCCGATCAAGACGAGCGCGTCGCGATGCTCTTCCAGCGCCTCGAGTGCGTCGAGCAGCGCTCGCCTGGCCGCGATGAGCAGCCGCTCACTGTCGCCAGCGGCGCTCATTGCCCTCCATCCAGTCGAGCAGGGCCTCGGCCTCGCTGGGACTACGGCCCGGACCGGTGAGCAGGTCGACGGCGACCTGGCTCAGGGCGGCGAAGCGCACGTCGTCGATGGTCTGCGCACGGTCGAACACCGCGTCGTATGACGTGGCCGCCAGCGCGACGTTGCCCCCGGCGTCGACCGCTCGTAGCGCCAGGCTCTCCGCGACTCTCTCGATGTCGCGGACGTAAAGGGCGGCCAGACGGGGCGGTGCGTACGGGGCGACCCGCTCCGCCGCCAGCGACCCGGTCACCACGTAGTTGACCTCGGTGAGTTCCGACAGGCGAGCGACGAGTGCCGGTAGTCCTCGTGGTTCGAGGAAGGTCGTGACCGAGTTGGACCGGGCGAAACCGTAGTCCTCGCTCCAGCGCTGCAGGACCGTACGCCAGCGCACGTCGGAGACCGGGCCGTAGCGGCGGCGCTCCAGCAGTGCCTCCTCCTCGAGGAACTCGACGACCCGGTAGGTCGCACCCGTCGAGGCTCCGGAGCGCTTCGCGAGCTCGGGCACGCTGTAGGGCGGTGTGAAGTCGACCAGCGCACGCACCACGCGGGCCGCCGGCAGACCCTGCAACGTGCCGCGCGGTCGGCCCGGCCCTCGCCACGGATCCCGATCGGCTCCTCGATCGCGCAGGAACAGCGCGGGGCGGTCGGCCCGCAGCAGCAGGTTGCCGGTCGCATCGACGTAGGCGCCGCCGAGCTCTTCGATGCGAGCGCGAGTGCCCGGCGCCAGGTATCTCGCTGCGATCAGGGCGATGACCTGCTCACGCCCGTGCTCGGGCGACGGAGATCGTTCCAACGCCTCGAGGAGGTAGGGCACGTCGCGGGTGCTGACCAAGCGCTTGGCTTCGACGAGCACGACGAGCTCCTGCCCGTCCGGTGAACGCAGGCGTAGCTCGCCGTCGATGCCCCGATCGAGCGGCACCGGGTGCTTGCTGTCTAGCTGCCAAGACCCGGGCAGGCGATCCCGCAAGGCTTCAACCGCTCGGCGGAGCACCTCCTCTTCGTGATATTCGCTTGTTCCGTTCAGAGCGGAAGCAGGCATTTGCGTGGAAAATAGCCGCTTCTCGAAATCACCGAGTTCCGCTGCCTGCGGAACACGGCTTTGTCCCGAAACTCTTGGGCTACGTGACCGCCATGGGCACCGGTGTCGCGAGCTCGGCGGCGAAGAGATCCGAGGCGAAGCGCTCGCTCAGGCGCCCGGCGTCCCCCGCCCGCGACTTGGCGTGCGCGTAGCCCTGCGCGGTCCTGTGGTCCTTGTGACCGGCCATCGCGCGGACGGCGTCCACGCTGAAGCCCTCGCGGGCCATGGACACGAAGCTGTGGCGCAGCGAGTGCAGCGGGAGTGGGCGCAGGCCGAGATCGTCGCGGGCGCGCTTGAACCGGCGCAGGAACGCGCTTCGCGTCCATCGGCGAGCCGAGCAGGCTGCCGAAAACGAAGTCCTCCGGCTCGATCCACGCGGGCACGCCGGCGAGGTGGGCGTGGGCGCGGCGGGCCTGCTCGAGACCGTCGAGCATGACGACCAGCTGGCGGACGAGCGGGAGCTCGCGCTCCTGGCGGCCCTTGGTCGAGGTCACCTCGCCGAGGACGAAGCTGCGGCGGACGAGCAGGCGCTCGTGGGCGAAGTCGACGTCGGACCACTGCAGGCCGACGAGCTCGCCGCGGCGCAGGCCGCCGAAGCCGGCGGTCAGGACGACGGCGGCATCGCGCAGGTCCTCGAGCGCACGGGCCGAGCGGTGCACGGCGAGGGCGTGCTCGCCGCCGGCGGGCATCCGGTGGGTGCGGTGCCGGCCCGCGCGCAGGGCGGCGGCCAGGGCGACGATCTCGTCCGGCTCGAAGTAGTCGAGCGCGGCGCGGTCGTTCTCGCGCAGCTTCTCGACGTACGCGGCGGGGTTGGTGGCCAGGCTGAAGCCGCCGAGGCTCTCGGGCCGGCACGCGAAGCGCAGGACGGCGCCGAAGACGATCATGGTCTTGTTCACCGTGCGCGGGTTGAGCGGCCGCTTGTCCCTCTTCAGCCGGCGCCCGGCGGACGTCTCATCGCGCCAGGCAAGGATGTCGGCGGGCTCGATCGCGACGAGCGGGACACCGCCCCACCGCGGGAGGATCCGGTTGCGCAGGTCGTAGCCGTGGTTGCGCAGCGTGCTCGGCTTGACCCGCTTGACGTCGCGGCGGTGCGCGAGCCATGCCTCGGCGGCCTCGCGGAACGTCACGAGGTCCTCGCCCTCGAGCCGGCGCGCCTCGAGCTCGAGCGCTCGCGCCTGCTC
>JALYMV010000209.1 GCA_030773575.1 Actinomycetota bacterium | reverse complement strand
GCCCTCGCGGCCGCCGCGCTGGGCGTCGCCTGGCTCGGCGTCTGCCTGGGCCACGGCGTGCTGCTGCGCGAGCTGCCCCACGGCGGGGCGCTGCTGATCGCCGTCCTGCTCGCCACGTTCCTCGGCGACACCGCGGCGCAGCTCGTCGGCACGGCGTTCGGGCGCACGCGGCTGGCGTCCGCCATCTCCCCCAACAAGACGGTCGAGGGGCTGCTGGCCGGCGTGGTGGGCGGCACGTCCGCCTGCGCGCTGTTCCTCGTGCTCGCGCACGAGTGGATCTCCGCCGGGCAGGCGCTGGCGCTCGGTCTGGCCTGCTCGCTGGCCGCCCCGGCCGGCGACCTCTTCGAGTCCGCCCTCAAGCGCCGCGCGGGCGTGAAGGACAGCGGCCGGGCCTTCGGCGCCCACGGGGGCGCGCTCGATCGCGTCGACGCCGCCCTCGTCGCCGCGCTGGCCGGGTACCACGTCGCCCACGCGATCGTCGCCGGCTAGGCGCCGTGCAGCTGGTAGGCGGGCGGGCTGACCCGCTCGATCCGCCAGCCCGTCAGGCGCGCGCCGAGGTAGACCGCGACGATCCCGATGACCGCGCCCGCGACGTCGTCGACGACGTAGTGCCAGCCGAAGTAGATCGTCGCCAGGACGGTCAGGCCGAAGAACACCCACATGCCGATCCGCATGGCCCGCGGCACCCGCAGCAGCTGGGCCATCAGCGCGCCGGTGAACACGATCGCCACGTGCAACGACGCGAAGGCGGCGATGGACTGCAGCTCCCCGCTCCCCGAGGGGCTGCGCAGGAACGCCTGGCGTTCCTCGAGCAGCAGCCGCTGCAACGCCGAGGCCCCGGTGTCGGGCAGCGCGGCGAAGACCTCGGGCGCCGCGTACACCGGTCCCACCGAAGGGATGAGGAAGTAGCTCAGGGCGCCGAGCACCCAGTTGAGGCTCAGCGCGCTGACCCACCACAGGCCGGTGGCCGTGTCGGTCGACCACACGAGCGCGAAGCCGAGCGAGATCGGCACGAAGGTCAGGAAGAGCAGGTAGACCGTGGAGAGAAGGTGGGCGGCTATCCCCGTCCCCAGCAGCCCGTGGAGGATCGTCGCCGGGTCCTGCCCGAAGGCGGAGCGCTCGAACTGCAGCAGCTGGGAATCGAAGAGCTCGGGCCGCGCGAGCGGCAGGTAGCTCTTGACGTTGCGGTAGCAGAGGTACGTGACGTAGAAGGCGAGGATCGAGCCGAGCACGACGCCCACCCGGCGCCATGACCACCGCTCCCGGGCGATCGCCTCGATGCGCGGGAGCAGCGGGCTGGAGGTCGCCCGCGCGTCGCGGACCGCGCGGGGGACGACGTCGAGCGCCCAGAATCCGAGGATGAGCCCGACGAGGATGAACAGCCGGCCGCCGATGATCCCGTCCGGATCGCGCAGGCCGATGCCGTACCGGCCGCCCGCGCTGAGCGTCAGGATCAGCATCGCCGCGGCGATGGCCGGCGCGACCGCGTAGGCTCGGCGGACCGCCGGCATGCGGACGTCGGGCCGCGTGCGCGGCGCCGACCGCTCCGCCGAGGGCGGGGAGCCGTGCGGCGGATCGATCACCCGGCGAGCGACGAGCATCGCGGCAGCATAGGGCGAGCGGCGTACGCGAATCCCCAAAAACAACACGCCTTAAGCAGCGAAGGGGTAACGGACGGTCATGGCGGGGACAAGGGCAGCGGGTGGCACGATCGGCTGGGCCGTCCCGGCGGCGTCGCGCAGCGCCGCCGTCGATCTCCTGCGCCTCTCGCCGCTGCTGCTGGGATACCTCGTCTTCTGCGCCGTCGCCCAGCCGGGGCCGTTCCCGGTCCGCGACGAGTTCGACCTCCTCGCCGCCGCGCACCGGATCCTCGACGGCACGCTGACGGACCCCGAGACGCGCAATCCGCGGGCCTTCCTGTGGCACGGGCCCGGGCTCCCGGCCCTCCTCGCCCCCCTAGTCGCGCTCGGCGTCCCGCTCGAGGGGATCCGGTTCACGGGGCCGATCCTGCTGGGGGTCGCGACGCTGCTCTTCCACCGCCTGCTGCGCCGCCGGCTCGCGCCGCGGCCCGCCCTCGCCTGGACCTACGCGTTCGGGCTCTACGCGCCGTTCTACGCGGGCCTGCGCGCGATCCACAAGGAGCCGCTCGCCGTCCTGCTCATCGTGGCGGCCATGCTCGCGACCGCCTCGGGCCTGCGCACCGGACGCCGCCGCGACCTCGTGGGCGCCGGCTTGGCGCTCGGCGGGCTGGCCCTCGTGCGCCTGGAGTACGGCTGGGTGCTCGTCGCCCTGCTCGCCGCGGCGGCCGCCGGCCTGCTGTTCGCGCGCTCGCGGCCGACAGCGCGCCGGCTGGTGATCGTCGCCGCCACCGGCGTCGCGCTGTGCGTCCCGTGGCTCGCCCATACCTGGGATCTCACGGGCCGGCCGCTGTACTGGAGCAGCTCGTCAGGGCTCTCCGTGTACTGGATGTCGCCGACCGGCCGCGGCGAGAACGGCCAGTGGCACGGCCCGTTCAGCGTCCGCCGGACGCCCGAGCTCGCCGCCTACCGGCCGCTCTTCGACCGGGTCGGCCGCCTCACGCCGCTCGAGCAGGACGACGAGTTCCGCCGCCTCGCGACGGAGAACATCCGCCGCGAGCCGCTGCTCTACCTGCGCAACGTCGCCGCCAACACGAGCCGGCTCTTCTTCTTCGCCCCGATGAACACACCGCGCTCACCCGTGGCCATCGCGGGGTGCGCGATCTTCAACGGCGCGCTGCTGATCGGCGTGGCGTGGGCGCTGCTGGCGATGCGGCGGCGGAGGTCCTGGCCGCCCGAGGCCGCCGCGTTCGGGCTCTTCGCGGCGCTCGGGATCGGCGTCCACCTCCTCGCCTCGGCGCAGCCGCGGATGCTGACGCCGTTGGTCCCGGTGCTGCTGTGGTTCGCCGCCGCGGACTGGCATCGCCGGCGGGAGACGGGATTGGGCTAGTACCGGCACTAGCGGCGGGGTCAGCAGCCGTCGGGGCCGCAGGTCTCTCCCGTGGCCACCGCCGGCACGGGCGAGGGCTCGGGGCGCGCCCGACGCAGCAGGTCGAGCAGCATCTCGGGGGCGTGGGCGCCGGAGGCCCCGATCCTGCGGTCGACCACGAAGAACGGCACGGCGCTGATGCCGAGCGCGCCCGCGGTGTGCTCGTCGTCGCGGACCTCGACCGCGTAGCGGTCCGTCGCCAGCACGTCGCGGACCTCGTCGTCGGGCAGGCCGGCCTCGACGCCGAGGCGCTCGAGCACGGCGTGGTCGGCGATCAGCTCCCCCTCGGTGAGGTAGGCGCGCATGAGGCGCTCCTTGACGGCGTCCTGGGCGCCGTGGGCGGCCGCGAGGTGCAAAAGGCGATGGGCGTCGAACGTGTTGCCGCCCCGGGCGAGGTCGAAGCGGAACTCGAGCCCGTCGCCCGCCGCGGTCTCCGTCATGCGGTCGAGCATGGCCTGGGCCTGCTCCAAACTCGTGCCGTACTTCTCGGCGAGGTGGGCGGCGGCGTCGCCCTCGCGCTCGCGCGGCGCCGTCGGGTCGAGCTCGAAGGACCGCCACGTGACCTCGACCTCGTCGCGGTGCTCGAACGCCGCCAGCGCGGCCTCGAAGCGGCGCTTTCCGACGTAGCACCAGGGGCAGGCGATGTCCGACCAGATCTCGACGTGCACGGGGCGGCGTCCCTCCGGTTGTACGGGCAACTATCCCGGTCCAGAGTAGCGCCGCGCCCGCGGTCGGTCATGCTTCCTGACGCGATGGCCGAGATCACCGTCTACGAGAAGCGCGCGTGCTCGACATGCCGGCGGCTGACCGACCTGCTCGAGGCGCGCGGCGTCGACTTCGACCGGGTCGAGTACCACGTCGAGGGGCTCACCGAGCCGGAGATCCGCGGGCTGCTCGCCAAGGCCGGCGTCGGACCCCGCGAAGTCCTGCGACGCAAGGAGCCGCTCGTCGCCGAACTGGGGCTCGAGGATCCGCGGGTCGGCAACGACGAGCTGATCCGGCGGATGGCCGAGCATCCACGCCTGCTTCAGCGGCCGATCGTCGTCCGCGGCGACCGTGCGGTTCTCGCCCGTCCGCCCGAGCGCGTGCTCGAGCTCTTCGACCTCCGATAGATGCCACGGGTCAGCAGACATCCGACCGAGGACGTCGTCGTCTTCGGCGAGCACGAGCCGAAGGTGATCGACCAGATGGTCCGCTGCGTCCGCGCGGAGGACGGGGCGCGCGGCGTGCTCGCCGCCGACGGCCACTTCGGCTACTCCGCGCCGATCGGCGCGAACGTCGCCTACCGCGAGCACGTCTCGCCCGCCGCGGTCGGCTACGACATCGGCTGCGGCAACCTCGCCGTCCGCACCGACGTGCGCGAGGACGACCTGCGCCCGTCCCTCGCGGCGATCATGGACCGGATCTACCGCGAGGTCCCCTTCGGCTTGGGGCGCTCGGACGGCGCGGCGCGCGACCACCCGGTCATCGACCGCATCCGGACGGACGGCACGCGGATCCAGCGGGGGCTCGCGAGCGTTGCGGCCAAGCAGCTCGGGACGGTCGGCGCCGGCAACCACTACGTCGACCTGTTCGCCGACGAGGGCGGCGACGTCTGGGTCGGCGTCCACTTCGGCTCCCGCGGGTTCGGCCACAAGACGGCGACCCACTACCTCGACGTCGCGGCGCGCGAGCGCGGGCGGCCGGCCAAGTACGAGGGCGGCAGCGGCGAGATGGAGGTGCCACCGGACCTCCTGCGCGTCGGGACTGCGGCGGGCGACGAGTACCTCGCGGCCATGCGGCTCGCCGGCGAGTACGCCTACGCCGGGCGCGAGGTCGTCGTCGCCCAGGTACTGGAGATCCTCGGCGCGACCGGCCTCGAGCGGGTCCACAACCACCACAACTTCGCGTGGCGCGAGGAGCACGGCGGCGAGTCCTACTTCGTCGTGCGCAAGGGTGCGACCCCCGCCTTCCCCGGCCAGCGCGGCTTCGTCGGCGCGACGATGGGCGAGCCGTCGGTGATCCTCGAGGGCGTCGATTCCAAGCTGTCGGCCGACGCGCTCTACTCGACCGTCCACGGCGCCGGCCGGGCGATGTCGCGGACCGCGGCGGCCGGCAAGTCGCGCAAGCGGTGGGCGTGCCCGAACGGCGACTGGGTCCAGCCGCCGCGCTCCGGCAAGCCCAAGCGCTGCCCGGCGTGCGGGGAGACCCGGCTCGCCAAGCGGTGGGTGCGCGAGCGCGAGGCCGCGATCGACTGGGCCGCGACGACGGCCGACCTGCGCGAGAAGGGCATCGAGCTGCGCGGCGCGAACGCCGAGGAGGCGCCGGGCGCCTACAAGCGCCTGGACGCGGTCCTCGCCGAGCACGCCGGCACGGTGCGCATCCTCCACACCCTCCGCCCGCTCGGGATTGCCATGGCGCCGGGCGACGTGCACGATCCCTACAAGGACTGAACACGCGGCGCTCGGCGCAGCGCCTGCCTGTAACGTGCGCCCGCATGCGCGGGCCGCGATCGCGGGGGTCGAGGGGGCGGAGCATCGTGGCGGGCGCTGCCGCGCTCGTGCTCGCGACGTCCGCGTCCGCCGTCGGGGCGCCGCCGGACCCGAAGCCCTACCGCGCCGACGACGCCGGCGGCTTCCTCAACATCATCCCGCCCGGCCAGAACGGCCACGCGAGCGCGGCGGACGTCGCCGCCTTCCTGACCGCGGGCACCCGGCCGCCCAACGCCTCCGACCAGCTCAGGACCTACGCGGACCTCGTGTTCGCCAGCCCCGGCCTCCGGCCCGCCCAGCTCGGCGACTTCTTCAAGGACGCGAGCTTCGGCGTCCCGCAGGGCCAGGAGGCGAGCCGCTACAGCCCGCGCGACGACGTCACCATCCAGCGCGACCGCGCCTGCGCCGTCCCCCACGTCTACGGAACGACCCGGGCCGGCACCATGTTCGGCGCCGGCTACGTCGGGGCGGAGGACCGGCTGTTCCTCATGGACGTCCTGCGCCACGTCGGCCGGGCGGAGCTGTCGTCGTTCGTCGGCGGCTCGCAGGGCAACCGCCAGCTGGACCGCGAGCAATGGGCCATCGCCCCGTACACCGAAGCGGACCTCCAGCGCCAGTTCGAGCAGCTCGACGACCTCTTCGGCGCCGACGGGCGGACCGTCCAGGACGACGTGCGCAACTACGTCGCAGGGATCAACCGCTACATCGCCGAGGCGACCGCCATGGCCGCCCCGACCCCGAACTCCAAGAACGGCCTGACCCCCGCTCAGAAGCTGCCCGGCGAGTACGCCGCCATCACCCCCAACGGCGACACGGGCGTCGGCCGCCCCGAGCCGTTCGTCCCCGCGGACCTCGTCGCGACGGCGTCGCTGGTCGGGGGCATCTTCGGCAAGGGCGGCGGCCGCGAGGTCGACTCCTCGCTCGTCCTGCTCGCCGCCCGGGCGAAGTTCGGCGCCGAAGCCGGGCGCAAGGTGTTCGACGACTTCCGCAACGCCGAGGATCCCGAGGCGCCCACCACCATCGCGCAGCCGTTCCCCTACCAGGCACCGCCCGAGAAGGTCGACGAGCGGAGTGTCGCGGTCCCCGACCCCGCGTCGGTCGAGGAGGCGAAGATCGTCGCCCGCGCCGGCCGGCGC
>JALYMV010000208.1 GCA_030773575.1 Actinomycetota bacterium | reverse complement strand
TCAACCAGGTCGTCACCCGACTGAGCGTGCTGGCCACCTTCTTCGTGGTCGGGACGCTGATCACCGGCTTCTTCGGCCAGAACTTCGGCTGGCTGGTGGACAACATCGACACCAAGCGCGACTTCCTGCTCTTCGGCGTCGGGGGGCTCGTGGTGCCGCTGCTCGTCCTGACGGCCTACTTCTGGTTGCGCCGGGACGAGTGGCTGTGATCCCCCGCCGGTAGGATCACGCGCCCCACCGAGCAACCAGAGACGTGAGAAAAGGAGGCCATGCCCCGTGGCCGTTGATGTCAGCCAAGTCGCGCAGTTGGACGTGGAGCCCGGCGAGCTGCCGGCGACCATGGCCGCCTGGGTGATTCGCGAGGAGCGCTTCGGCGAGCCGCTCGAGGCCTTCCAGATCGAGGAGATCGAGGTCCCCGAGCCGGGCGCCTTCGAGGTGACGGTCCGCGTCATGGCGGCGGGCGTGAACTTCAACAACGTGTGGGCCGCGCTCGGCCAGCCGGTCTCCGTCATGAAGTACGGCGACCACCCGCAGTACGGCCACCACATCGGCGGCTCGGACGCGTCGGGCATCGTCTGGAAGGTCGGCGAGGGCGTCACCCGCTGGAAGCCCGGCGACGAGGTGGTCATCCACTGCAACCAGGCCTCCTACGAGGACCCCGAGGTCCACGGCCTCGATCCGCTCGCCGCGCCCTCGCAGCAGATCTGGGGCTACGAGACGACGTGGGGCTCCTTCGCCCAGTTCTGCAAGGTCCAAGCCCAGCAGCTGCTGCCCAAGCCGGCGACGCTGACCTGGGAGGAGGCCGCCTCCTACGGCCTCACCTACTTCACCGCCTACCGGATGCTGATGGACCAGGCCGAGCTCCAGGCCGGCCACAAGGTCCTCATCTGGGGCGCGGCGGGCGGTCTCGGCGTCTTCGCCACCCAGCTCTGCGCGCTCACCGGCGCGGACTCCGTCGGCGTCGTCTCCTCGGCGGAGAAGGGGGAGCTCGTCAAGCAGCTCGGCGCCAAGGACTACATCGACCGCAACGAGTTCAGGGGCATGATGCGCCGCGGCGGCGAGTCGCCCGACGAGGAGAAGGCGCGCTTCAAGGAGTCGCGCCGCTTCTCCAAGCGCGTCGAGGAGATCCTCGGCGGCGCGCCCGACATCGTCTTCGAGCACGTCGGCCAGGCGACCTTCCCCACCTCGGTCCTCGCGGTGAAGCCCTTCGGCAAGGTGGTCATCTGCGGCGCGACCTCGGGCTACTCGCTCGACTTCGACGTCCGCTACCTGTGGATGCGCCAGAAGCAGATCATCGGCTCGCACTTCGCCAACGCCTGGGAGGCCAACCAGGCCAACGCGCTCATCGAGCAGAACAAGATCCGGCCCGTGCTGTGGCGGACGATGGGGTTCGACGGCGTCGCGGAGGCCCACCAGCTGCTGCGCGACAACAAGCACCTCGGCAAGATCGCGATCCTCGTCGGGGCGACCGAGGAGGGCCAGGGCAGGACGGCCGAGGGCCCAGGCGCGATCCGCGCGGAGGTGGGGGCCTGATGGCCGGCGGCGGCGGAGTTGCCCAGATCCCCTGGTACGCGACGCTGTTCCGGGGCGACAAGTTCGAGCTCGCCCTGATGGAGATCGCCCCGGTGGCCCTGCGCTACGGGGCGACGGACTACCACGTCTACCGGGCGCGGGACGACCGCTACAAGTTCCTGCAGATGGCGACGTTCGAGAGCAAGCTCGACTTCGAGCGCTACTGGCAGGGCGAGGAGTTCGTGGGTTGGCGGCAGGACTACTCGAGCTGGTTCCAGGTGCCGGTCGTCTACGGCTTCCACGACCTCGTCACGAGCGGCTCGCTCGGCAGCGGCCAGACGCACGGCGGCGAGCGCTCTGCTGTCGGATAGCCCGCGCTGCGCAACCACGTCGGGCTGACGCCGACTAGGCTCCCGGCCATGGCCGAACTCGAATGTCCCAAGTGCGGTAATCCCTGGCGCACCATGGAGCGCTCCGGGCTGATGGTCGACCAGTGCACGGGCTGCCGCGGCGTCTTCCTCGACCGCGGTGAGCTCGAGCGGCTCATCGACGCCGAGAACGCCTACTACGAGCGCTTCCCGGGCGGCGGGCCCGAGCGCCACCACGACGACGACCGCCACGAGCACCACGAGCCGCGCCGCGGCGGGGGTCTCGAGCAGCTCGGCGGCCTGGGCGCCCTGCTGGGCGGCGCGACCTCACACGGCTACGGGCACGGCCACGGCGCGCGCAAGAAGCACAAGCGCGAGTCGTTCCTCTCGGAGCTGCTGGACTGACGGCATCGACGGCGTCGCCGACGTCGCGCTTCTCGTCGCGGCCGCCCTCGCGGCGGGATCCGTCAACGCCGTCGCCGGAGGCGGCTCGCTCATCTCCTTCCCCGCCCTGCTGGCGGTCGGCTACCCCGCGCTGACCGCGAACGTCACCAACGCGGTGGCCGTCCTGCCGTGCACACTTGCTGCGCGACGATCGTCCTGGTGCCGCCTCGCGTCAGTCGCGCTCGAGCGGGGCCATGGTAAGCCCAGCGTCGTTGAGCTGCTCCCAGTAGAGCTCGGCCGGCTCCTTCTGGCCGGTCCACACAATCGCCTGACCTTGGTTGTGGACCTGGTCGGCGATCGCGAAGCCCTTGTCGATCGAGACGCCCGGGATGTAGCGGGCGAGCGTGGCGGCGACGTGGTCGAACGTGTTGTGGTCGTCGTTGCGGACGATGACCCGCCAGGCGCCGCCCAGTCCCGAATCGGGGCCGCTGGTGCGGGGCAGCTCGATGGTCTGGCCCATGCCGGAAGAGTAGTGATCAGCCGCCGAACTTCGCGCGCCAGCGGTCGAGCCCGAGGTAGAGGTGGTCCCACGGGACGGCCTGGCCATAGGTCTCGACCAGCCCGGGCGCGGCGGCGCTCACCCGCTCCTGCATCGCAGCCACGAAGCCGGGCATGTCGTGGTCTCCGACCAGCGCGGCCTGGGCGTGCAGCGCCTCGCGGGTGGCCTCGAGCTGGGCTCGTGAGTCCTCGACGAGGCCGAAGTGGGTCAGCCCGAGCGAGGACGGCTCCCAGGCGGCGACGAGGTCGAGCGAGCGCTCCCAGGCGGCGATGTCGATGTCGGGCGGCGGCGTCGGCGCCACCACGAGGTCGCTCGGCGGGATCCGCACGCCGGCGACGTCGCCCACGAGCGCGTGGCCGCTCGCCTCGTGCAGGTAGGCGACGTGGTGTGAGGCGTGGCCGGGCGTGTACTCGACCCGGAAGGCGCCGTCGAGCACCGTCTCGCCGCCGCTGAGCACGCGGAGGTTGGCCTCCGGGACGGGGACGACCTCGCCCCACAGCCGCTTCATCCCCTCCTCGGAGTAGAGCCGCGTCGCGCTCGCCACCAGCCGCTCGGGGTCGGCCATGTGCGGGGCGCCGCGCTCGTGGACGTAGACCTCGAGCGACGGCCACCGGCGCACGAGCGACCCGGCCGCGCCGGCGTGGTCGAAGTGGATGTGGGTGAGCAGCAGCGCCCGCGGCGGCTCGTCGGTCCCGCGGGCCGCCAGGAGGGTCTCCAGGCCGGACTCCGGGCCCGGATCGACGATCACCTCGTCGACCTCCCAGGCGGCGATGACGCGGTCGGTGCCGAGGTGCTTGACGTCGATCACCCGCATCGGGGTGCGAGAATAGGCGGCATGAGCTCCCACCGCCTGCCCGAGCGGGATCGCCCCTGGATGATGCGCACCTACGCGGGGCACTCGACCGCGAAGAAGTCCAACGAGCTGTACCGGGGCAACCTGGCCAAGGGCCAGACCGGCCTCTCGATCGCCTTCGACCTCCCCACCCAGACGGGCTACGACGCCGACGACGAGCTCGCGCGCGGCGAGGTGGGCAAGGTCGGCGTCCCGGTCGCCCACCGCGGCGACATGAAGGCGCTGCTCGACGGGATCCCGCTCGACCAGATGAACACGTCGATGACGATCAACGCCACGGCGGCCTGGCTGCTGGCGCTCTACATCGTCACGGCCGAGGAGCAGGGCGTGGAGCCCGCGCACCTGCAGGGCACCACCCAGAACGACATCATCAAGGAGTACCTCTCCCGCGGGACCTACGCCTTCCCGCCGGCGCCGTCCATGCGGCTGATCGCCGACATGGTCGCCTACACCGTCGAGGAGGTGCCCAAGTGGAACCCGATCAACATCTGCTCTTACCACCTGCAGGAGGCGGGGGCGACGCCGGTGCAGGAGATCGCCTACGCGATGTCCACCGCGATCGCCGTGCTCGACGAGGTCCGCGACCGCGTCCCCCAGGAGCTGATGGGTCGCGTGTTCGGCCGCATCTCCTTCTTCGTGAACGCGGGCGTCCGCTTCGTCGAGGAGCACGCCAAGCTGCGCGCGATGGGCGTCCTGTGGGAGCAGCTCGGGCGCGAGCGCTACGGCGTCCGGGACCCCAAGCACCTGCGCTTCCGCTACGGCGTCCAGGTCAACTCGCTCGGGCTGACCGAGGCCCAGCCGGAGAACAACGTCCAGCGGATCGTCCTCGAGGCCCTCGCCGTGACCCTCGGCCGCGACGCCCGCGCCCGCGCGATCCAGCT
>JALYMV010000207.1 GCA_030773575.1 Actinomycetota bacterium | reverse complement strand
GACGCTGCGCGGATGCGCCACCGCCACGAATCCCACGTGGCTGAGCCACGCGGAATCCGTGTCGTCGTCGCCCCGCTTGGTCCTCAGACCACCCCGGTCGGGCGCCACTTTCCCGACAGACTCCTAGGGGCGCGCTACGCAGCCAGCGCCTTGCGCTGCCCGGCGATCCGGTACACGTAGGCGAGCAGGCCGGCGACGGCCTGGAACATCTCCTCGGGGATCATCCGGCCGACCTCGACCGACGCGTGCAGCGAGCGGGCGAGCGGGGGCTCGACGACCACGGTGACGCCGGCCTCCTCGGCGATCGCGCGCATCCGCAGGGCGATGTGGTCCTGGCCCTTGGCGACGCAGACCGGCGCGGGCTGGGAGGAGTCGTACTTCAGGGCGACGGCGTAGTGCGTCGGGTTCATGACGACGACGTCGGCGGTCGGGACCGCGTCCATCATGCGGGCCTGGGCCGCCTGCATCTGGCGCCGGCGCTGGGCGGCCTTGACCTCCGCCGGCAGGCCCATCTGCTTGAACTCGTCCCTGACCTCCTTGAGGTCCATCCGGTTCTTCTTGGCGAAGTCGTACTTCTGCCACAGGACGTCGGCCACGGCGATGAACAGGTAGGCGACCGCGGTGCGCTGGGCGATCCCGAGCACTGTGGAGCACAGCTCGGCGAGCAGCTGGGCGGGCGGCATCCCCACGAGCGCGGCCAGCTCGTCGAGCTTGGGGAAGACGGCCAGGGCGGCGATCGCGCCCACGACGGCGACCTTGGCGACGTTCTTGCCCGTCTCGAAGACCATCCGCATCCCGAACAGGTTCTTGGCGCCGGAGATCGGGTTCAGCCGCTTGGGATCTGCCTTGAGCGCGGCGGGCGACGGCTTGAAGCCGACCTGCGCGACGCTCGCCGCCATGCCGGCCACCAGGCAGACGACCGCCAGGGGGGCGCAGGCGAGGGCCGCCGAGCCGAAGGCGGAGCCGAGCACCTCGCCGATCCCCTCGCGCTCGACCACCGAGGGCTGGGAGATCAGGATGAGCGCCTGGCGGGTGGCGTCCATCATCTTCTCCCAGGTGTAGGGGCCCATGAAGGACAGCGTCAGGAGGGAGGCGAGCAGGACCGCCGCGCCGTTGAGGTCGGCCGAGCGCGCGACCTGCCCCTTCTTGCGCGCGTCGTCGAGTTTCTTGGGTGTTGCCTTCTCGGTCTTGTCCGACGCCACGCCGAGCCGCGCCCCCTACGCGATCTTGAGGGACTCGAGCGCCGCGCCGACGGAGCGCTGGAGCTCGTCGGCCAGCCACCCGGCGGCGAAGGGGAGCGAGACGCCGATCAGCAGCAGCCCGACGGCGACCTTGGCCGGGAAGCCGACCGCGAAGACGTTGAGCTGCGGGACGACGCGGGAGACGACGCCGAAGGCCGCATCCGTGATCACCAGCGCCAGCAGGATCGGCGCGCAGATCTGCAGCGCGCTCGTGAAGACGCCGGCGAACGCGAGCTGGGCGCCGCCCACCAGCGACCCGATCTCCGGCGCCGACAGCAGCGGAACGAGCTCGTAGGTCTTGCCCAGTCCCTGGATCACCCAGCCGTCGCCGCCGATCGCGATGAAGACGAGGACGCCGACCAGCGAGTACATCTGCGAGAGGACGCTCGACTGGCTGCCCGTCACGGGGTCGACCAGCGCGCCGTAGGAGAAGCCGATCAGCGTGTCGAGCAGCGAGCCGGCGGCGGTCACGGCGGCGAACAGCGCGCTGAGCGTGAAGGCGTAGGCCAGCCCGACCAGGATCTCCTTGAGC
Source organism: Actinomycetota bacterium (assembly GCA_030773575.1). Taxonomy (GTDB): domain Bacteria; phylum Actinomycetota; class Thermoleophilia; order Solirubrobacterales; family Solirubrobacteraceae; genus JACCYI01. The sequence goes on along the minus strand of JALYMV010000207.1, from coordinate 3,113 downwards.
ATCAGCCCGCTGAGCATGAAGACGTCGAGCGGGATCTCCGCGCCGCGGGCGACCACCGGAGCGAGGCCGAACGCGAGCGCGACGGCGGCGATCCCGCGGGCACGGCCCGGGAAGAGCTTGGAGGAGAAGAGCGGCGCGAGCAGGAACAGCGGGCCGATGCGCCCGAGGACCAGGAGGAACGTCGCGACCTGCTGCTCGCCGAACTGGGCCAGGAGCTGGCCGAAGTCCATCGCGGCGCTAGCTCCCGACCATCGTCGGGATGGAGTTCCACAGCTCCTCGGTGTAGATCAGCAGCTGGCCGAGCATCCACGGCCCGCCCACCACGATCACGACCGCGAGGCCGACCATCTTGGGGATGAAGGAGAGGGTCTGCTCCTGGATCTGCGTCACGGCCTGGAAGACCGAGATCAGCAGGCCGATGACGAGGCCCACGATCAGGATCGGCCCGCCCACCTTCAGGGCGAGCTGCATGGCCTCCATGGCCAGGTTGACGACGACGTCCTGGTTCATGCCGTGAACGACTCCACGATCGACTTGGTCACGAGGTTCCAGCCGTCGACCAGCACGAACAGCAGGATCTTGAACGGCAGCGAGATGAAGACGGGCGGCAGCATCACCATGCCCATCGACATCAGGGTGGAGGAGACGACCAGGTCGATGATCAGGAAGGGCAGGAAGATCAGGAAGCCGATCTGGAACGCCGTCTTGAGCTCGGAGATCGTGAAGGCGGGGATCAGCACGTAGGTCGGGATGTCGGCGCGCGTCCTGGGCCGGTCGAGCTTGGCCATGCGGGCGAACAGGGCGATGTCCTTGGTGCGGGTCTGGTCGAACATGAACTCGCGCATGGGGGCCTCGGCGCGCTTCATCGCGACCTCCTGGGTGATCTTGTTCGCGCGCAGCGGGTCGACGGCGTCGTCCTTGACCTTGGTGAAGGTCGGGGCCATCACGAAGATGGTCAGGAAGAAGGCGATCCCGATCAGCACCTGGTTGGGCGGCGCGGTCGGCGTGCCCAGGCCGGAGCGGATGAAGCCGAGGACGATGAGGATGCGGGTGAAGCCGGTGACCGTGAACAGCAGCGCCGGCACCAGGGAGATCGCTCCGACGAGCAGGAGGATCTGGACCGCGTTGGAGCCGTCGGCCTTCATCGGATCACCGTGCGCGACCGCAGGTCGTCGACGAGGCGGCTGACCGTCCCGGTCCCGGGGCCTGCGGGGCGCTTGCGGACCAGCGCGGCGCCGACCTTGCCGCCGAGCGACGAGGCGCCGCCGGCGAACGGGCCGGCGGGGGTGCCGCGGTCGTCGTCGTCGTCGCTCTCGGAGAGCAGGCCAAGCTGGCGCGCTTCGGCGTCGGAGTAGGTGCGGATCGGCGTGACGCCGTGCTCGCCGACCCCGACGAGCACGAGTTCCGAACCGGCGCGGACGAGGTGCAGCGAGCGGTTCGGGCCCAGCGGCAGGGTGGCCAACGTGCCGAGCCCGGTGCCCGAGTGGCGCTCCTCGCGGGAGGCCTTGATCTGCTTGAGGACCCAGTGCAGGCCGTAGATGACGCCGATGACGACGGCGAGGCCGACGATCGTGCGGATGAGCCCGCCGCCGGCGCCCGGCGTCGACTGGGCGGCGCGGACCGTGGTCTCGGGGGCCAGCTCGAGGGGCGTCTGCTCGCCGTTGCCCGGCGAGGCGGCCAGGGCGCCGGCGGGCAGGAGGAGGCAGCACGAAGTGACTGCCCCGAGGACGCGGGAAAGGGTGGAGGTCGTCATCACCGAGGGCGGCTCTGGATGGGAGCCGAGGTCTGTATCGGCCGACCCCCCACCGACCTTGAGCCGTCTTTTCCCCCGGTGGATCTAGGCCTCGGCGACCTCCGCCTGCTCCTTCTCGAAGCGCAGCTCGTTGACCACCGCGCCCGCCAGCAGGATCCACGCGAGCACGTAGAACCACAGGAGCGCGATGAGGACGAACACGAGCGTCGTCCCGAGCCGCCCGATGCTCGAGACGTTCTGCAGGTACAGGGGGAATCCGTAGTCCACGACGCCCATCGCGAGCGTCGCGGCGAGCGCGCCGGGCCAGATGCAGCGCCACGGCGTCGGCCCCTTGGGCACCCGCCAGTAGATGAGGCAGAGCGCGCCGAAGAGGACCCCGAGGCCCGCGACGAGCGAGATCGCGAAGACCAGGCCGGGGAGCTCGGCGAGCCCGAACGGCAGGTCGTCGGCGCCCGCGACGAGGATGGACTGCGCCGTCGGCACGAGGACGGAGGCGGCGACGAAGAGCAGGACGACCGCCAGCATCCCGAGCGCGAAGAGCTTCTGACGCACCCACGAGCGGCACTGGAGGTGGTAGATCCGGCAGAAGGCGGTGTCCAGCGCGCCCCAGAAGGACGCCCCCACCCAGATCGAGGCCACGAGCGCGCCGATCCCGAAGGACGTCGAGGAGCGCTGGATGCGCTGCAGCGCGTCGAGCAGCGTCGAGTCCGTCGCCTTGGGGAACAGGCCCTGGAGGTCAACGAGCACGGAGCGCTCGAGCTCGCCGGACTGCAGCACCCGCCCCGCGATGAACAGGGCGACGAAGGCGAGCGGGAAGACGGAGAGCAGCAGGTTGTAGGCGACCATGGCCGCCAGGCCGGTCAGGCCGTCCTCGTAGGCCTTGACCAGGAACGCCTTGACCCCATAGCCCGCGCGGACCGGCGCCGCGGAGGGCGAGTCGTGCCCGGTCGGGGGACCCGCGGCGACGCCGGGCCCAGGGGCAGTGTCGCGCTGCTGGGACTCGGTGGCCACCCCGCCAGTATCGCGCTCGCGCGCGATCCGGCGGGGAGGCCGCGGCGGTTACAGGCCGGCGGCGTCGCTCAGGCGGCGCGCGGCGGAGACGACCTCGGTGATCCGCAGGCCGAACTCCTCGTCGATCACGACGACCTCGCCGCGCGCGATCGGCTTGCCGTTGACCAGGAGGTCGACGGGCTCGCCGGCGAGGCGGTTGAGCGTGACGATGGCGCCCGGGCCGAGGCCCAGCGTCTCGCCGATCGTCATGCGCGTGCGGCCGATCTCGACCGCCAGCTCGACGGGCACATCGTGCAGCCGCTCGAGGTCGGCGCCCTCGCCGGCCGGCGCCACGGGGGCGGCGGCCGGC
>JALYMV010000206.1 GCA_030773575.1 Actinomycetota bacterium | reverse complement strand
CGCCGAGGTCGACCGGCTCGCGGGCGACGCCGGCGAGGCCGACGTCCTCGTCGCCAACGCCGCGCTGCCGGCGAGCGGCCGCATCGACGCGCTCACCCAGGCCGAGGTCGACGCCGCCCTCGCCGTCAACCTGCGCGCGCCGATCATCCTCGCCAAGGCCATGGCCGAGCGGATGGTCCCCCGCGGCTCGGGGCACCTCGTCTTCGTCTCCTCGCTCGCCGGCAAGGCGGCCTCCTCGGGCGGCAGCCTCTACTCGGCCACCAAGTTCGGCCTGCGCGGCTTCGCGCTCGGGCTGCGCGAGGACCTGCGCCCGCACGGGATCGGCGTCTCGCTCGTCTCCCCCGGCTTCATCCGCGACGCCGGCATGTTCCACGACTCGGGCGCCAAGCTCCCGCCGGGCGTCGGCACGAAGAGCCCCGAGGACGTCGCGCGCGGCGTGATCGCCGCGATCGAGAAGGACCGCGCCGAGGTCGACGTCGCGCCGGTCGCGCTGCGCGCGGGCTCGGCCTTCGCGCTGATCGCCCCGGAGGCGACCGCCAAGCTTCAGCGCCGGCTGGGCTCCGACGGCGTCTCGGACGCGATCGCCGAGGGGCAGCGCGGGGTCCGCGACGGCTAGTCCCGGGTGGGAGCAGGCTCGCCGGGCACGACGGGGTGCGACGACGCGCCGGCGCCGTCGCGCGTGACGGTCGAGACGGCGTGGAGGATCTCGTCCGCGAGCCTCGGGCCGTCCTGCTCGTACTCCGGCGTGGCGGCGATCCGGACGACGACCTCGTCGGAGTCGACCTCCTCGAGGCCGATGTGGGGCTCGGAGCGCACAGGCGTCGTCACGCAGCCCTCGAGCAGCGCCTGCACCTCGCTCGGGCGCACGCCGGGCCGCAGCCGCGCCCGCAGGTCGACGGAGGCCGGCTCGCGCAGCGGCACGACGGCGGCGGAGAGCACGATGTTGTTGGGGACCATGATCGAGTCCTCGCCCTGCGAGAACGTGGTGTAGAGCAGCCCGAGCGTGCGGACCGTCCCCTCGAGCTGACCCGCCAGGCCGCCGGCCTGCAGCCGCACGCGGTCACCGATCCGGAACGGCCGCGCCGCGATCAGGACGAGCCCGGCGATCAGGTTGCCGAGCGTCTGCTGCGCCGCGAGGCCGAAGACCACCGCGGTGATCGCGCCGCCGACCGCCAGCGTCCGCGGCTCGAGGCCCGCCACGCGCAGCGCCACGAGCCCGGCGATCAGCAGGAAGGCCAGCCGGATGAGGAAGCCGAGGGTCCCGGCGGTCTGCGGGTCGACCCGGCGGAACAGCGCGGGCTGCGCCCAGCGGCCGACGTCGCGCGCCAGCGCCCACCCCAGCCCGACCATCGCCAGGGCCCCGGCGAGCCGGACCGGCGTGTCGACCCCGAAGATCTCGACCCGGTAGGCGTACGCCACGAGGACGAGCGCCGTCAGCGGCACGACGATCAGCAGCTCGCGCCGCGCGCGCCGCGCGCGGGCGAGCGTCGCGGCCGTCACCTGCCGGGCGCGCGCGCCGGAGGCTTGCGGATCGAATCGGTGGTCGCGGATGCGGATCATCTCTCCCAGGGCAACACTGCCGCCCCGGCCGGGTTTCAGCCCGGGGGGGCAGTACGTGACGTGGCGCACACGAGGTCTATGGGTATGCGCCGCTCAGAAGAGCGCCTCCTGGCGGTGGGCAGCATCGCATGGGTGGCCCGCGCCGCGCTCTGCCGCCGCCGCGCGCTCCGCCGCCGCACGCGCGCGCTGCTCCCCGCGCCGGAAGAACCGCTCCTCCGTCATGCGCGAGACCTTCGGCGCCTCGCGCAGCACCCGCTCGATGCGCTGCCGCTCCGCCGCCGGGGCGTAGGAGCCGCGCGCGTAGAGCTCCTCGTAGCGGTCGACGAGGTCAGGCCGCTTCGCGCGCAGCCAGTCGATGAAGACGTCCCGGGTCGCTCCGCGGAGGAACAGCGTCTGCCCCCCGACGCTGGTTGCGCCGGCCTCCTCAGCGCGGTTTAGGATCGCCTGGACCTGCTTCGGATCGTCGTTGATCCCCGGCATCAGCGGCGCGACGAGGATCCCGGTCGGGATCCCCTGCCGGTTGAGCTCGGCGACCGCCTCCATCCGCGCCCGAGGGTGCGGGGTGTGCGGCTCCGTCGAGCGCCACGCCCGTTCCTCCATCGTCGGGATGGAGAGGCAGGCGCTGAACTTCGTCCGCTGCGCGATCTGCCGGAACAGGTCGAGGTCGCGCAGCAGCAGCGGCGACTTGGTCAGCACGGAGCAGGGGTTCGCCGCGTCGCGCATCGCCTCCCAGATCCCCCGCATCAGCTTGTAGCGCCCCTCGACCCACTGATACGGGTCGGTGTTGGTGCCCAGCGCGACGTGCTCGCGCTTCCACGACGGCCGCGCGAGCTCCGCCCGGAGCACCTCCGGCACGTTGACCTTCACGATGATCTCGCGGTCGAAGTCGCGGCCGGCGTTGAAGCCGAGGTACTCGTGGGTGGGGCGGGCGAAGCAGTTGTGGCTCACCACGCCGTTGGAGATGAAGTCACCGGTTCCGGTCGTGATGTCGTAGAGCCGCATCGCGAGCCCGAGTGGCTCGACCGAGACGACGCGTGTCTTCGCGTCTGACTTCAGCGCCATGCCTTGGACCGTCCGCTTGCGGGTGATGGCGGGGTCGGTGAGGTGGAAGAAGCGCAACCGCTCGCGCAGGCCGCCCCGCAAGCGGATGTAGACCATTCCGGGTCGGTCGCGCGGAAGATCCTCAACCGTCCGGAAGCCGAACCACCGAAGGCATGAGGTGATCCACATGAGAATCGTCTGATTGGTGTTGCCGATCCGAAGCGCTTCGCCGCTACACGAGCCCTCGGCATCAAAGATCCCAGCAAGGAACCCCTTACGCCACGCGTCCGTCGGCGACAGCGGCCACCGGATGACCTCCTGAATAGTCTCTATCGCGTCGCGACTGCCGGCCCGGATCGCGCGGACCTCACGTCGATTACCTTGGGCCTCGGCGAACCGGAACTCCGCCGTCCGGACGCCAGCAATTTGGAGGAACCGGGTGGCGCGATCGAGCGCTTCCTTATCCACGAGCGCCAGCCGAAAGCTGCAATTGATCCTCGAGCCGCCGTTCGGACGTGCGTAGGTCCGGGTCGCAATCGTCCCGTCCCCACGGATCATGCCGCAGAGGTACCCCCAGCGGTAGTCGGCGCACGGCGTCGGGGGCGGCGCGAATCCCCCGGTGCCAAGGAGCGTGTTGCTCGTTGTCAAGAACGGACGTTGATCCGCTCCGGCGCTTGAGCCGACGACGTGCTTCCAACCCCTTGTGGTCAAAAATCGGTGGTCGCCACTCGTGACCAGTTCGGTGCCGTCCTCAAGGACAGTGCGGTACGCCGGCTTGATCGACGACCAATGGTCCCGTACTTCCGTCTCGATATAGCGGCGGTAATGCCCGTGGCGCTCGGTGCCGACGATGCGATCACCGACTTCCAGCTCAGCCATTCGGCGAGTGCGTCCGTCGGCCAGGAGAATTGGCGTGTCGCCTGATGCGCAGTAATTGCAGGCATGGCTGCACCCCCTGTACGGGTTCACGGTCCACCCGAACGGCACCCGCGACGCGCCCGGCACGCGGTTGAGCGCGGTCTTCGCGCGGATCTCGTGGAAGCGCATGTCGAGCGCCTCCGGCGCATCGAACGTGCGGATCGTCAGGTCGTCGCCCGTCCCGGGCAGCGACTCCTGCGGCTCAATCCCCACCTGTTGGTCGTCCCAGCGCACGAACGCATGTTCGCACGAGCGGCGGACGGAAACTACCCGGTCCGTGAGAGCAGGCGCTCCTCGCCCATCAGTGTCTGGCTCGACGCCGACTCGATGTCGACCCACACGAGCTCGCCCGGAGCGGCGAGGCCGGCGAAGTTGACCGCCTTGTTGTGCCGCGTGCGACCGCGCAGGCGGGTGGGGTCGGTCCGCGACGGGCCCTCGACGAGCACCTCCATCGACCGCCCGACGAACCGCTGCGCGCGCTCGCGCGCCCGCCGCTGCACGACCTCGACGAGCCGCTCCATCCGCTCCACCTTGACCTCGTGCGGGACCTGGCCGGGCAGCCCGGCCGCCTGCGTGCCGCGCCGGGGTGAGTAGACGAAGGTGAAGGCGCCGTCGTAGGCGACCTCCTCGGCGACCTCGAGCGTCTCGGCGAAGTCGGCCTCGGTCTCCCCCGGGAAGCCGACGATGATGTCCGTGGTCAGCGCGACGTCGGGCACGTGCTCGCGGATGAGCGCGACCCGGTCGAGGTAGCGCTCGCGCGTGTAGGTGCGCCGCATCGCCTTGAGGATCCGCGAGGCGCCGGCCTGCAGCGGCAGGTGGATGTGCTCGCAGACGCTGTCGAGCTCCGCGTGGGCGCGGATGACGTCCTCGCGCATGTCCTTGGGATGCGGGCTCGTGTAGCGGATGCGGTCGATTCCGTCGACGCCGTCGATCGCGTGCAGCAGCTCGGCGAAGGTGGTGCGCTCCGGGCCGAGGTCGCGGCCGTAGGAGTTGACGTTCTGGCCGAGCAGCGTGACCTCCCGGACCCCCTCGCACGCCAGCCGCTCGGCCTCCGCGACGAGCTCGCGCGCCGGGCGAGAGACCTCCCGGCCGCGCGTGGAGGGGACGATGCAGTAGGAGCAGGCCATGTTGCAGCCGACGGAGATCTGCATCCACGCCTGGAAGTCGCGCGCGCGCTTGTCGGGCAGGTGGCCCGTGAAGCCCTCGAACTCGAAGTAGCCCTGGGCCGTCAGCGACTCGGAGGTCAGGAACTCGGCGAGCTTGTGGACCTGGCCGGGGCCGAACGCGACGTCGACGAACGGGAACTGCGCGAAGACCTCCTCCTTGACCGACTGGGCCCAGCAGCCGCCGACGCCGACGATCCGCTCGGGGTCCGCCCGCTTGAGGTGCTTGGCCTGATGGAGGTGGGCGACGAAGCGCTCGTCGGCCTTCTCGCGGATCGAGCAGGTGTTGAAGAGGATGAGCTGCGCGTCCTCCCGTTCGGCCACCTCCCGGTAGCCGAGCGACTCGAGCATCCCCTTCATCCGCTCGGAGTCGTGCTCGTTCATCTGGCAGCCGAACGTGGTGACGTGGAACGACTTCATGGCGGGGGCCCAGGGTACTTCGGCGGCGTGAGCCCGTACGTCCTCGTCCCCTTGGCCGCCCTCGTCCTAGGGCTGCTCGCCGGGTACCTCAGCGCGAGCTGGTGGGTGACCGCCGCGATCGGCGCGCTCTGGCTGGCGTTGACTGCGGCGGTCTTCCTCGGCGACGACCTCCCGTACGGGCGCGACGGGAGCATCGACTACGTCCTCGGCCTCGCCGCGGCGCTGCCGGCCGCCGAGCTCGGGGCGGTGCTGGGTGTGGCGG
>JALYMV010000205.1 GCA_030773575.1 Actinomycetota bacterium | reverse complement strand
CGACCCGGGGGGCGTCCAGCTCATCCGGGCGCGGCGCGGTCAGCGGGTCGCGCTCGCCCTGCGCGCCGACGAGCCCGACGAGCTGCGCCTCGACGGGTACGGCCTCACGGTCCAGGTCGGCCCGGGGACGATCGCCCGGCTCTCCTTCGTCGCCCGGCGGGCGGGCTCGTTCGACCTCCGCGGGGCCACCTCCGGGCCGCGCCCCGCCGCCCGCCTGATCGTCGAACCTTGACAAAGCTGTGTTAGGGTCGTGGCATCACGACGGATGCCCTGACCATCAACGAGGCGGCGGAGATCACTGGCTGGTCCCCGCGGATGCTGCGCTACGTCGAGCGCGTCGGTTTGCTCGAGCCGCGGCGCTCGAGTGCGGGCTACCGGCTCTACGGCCCGGCGGAGCTCCAGCGCCTGCGCACCCTGCGCGAGCTGCTCGAGACGCACGACCTCGGGCTCTCCGACGTCGCCTTCGCCCGCCGCCTGCGCGAGGACCCCGCGCTGCGCTCGGCGACCGACGCCTGGTTCGAGGCGGAGGCCCGGCGCCCCGAGGACGTGCCCGAGAGCGCCTGGCTGCGCTTCGAGCAGGAGAAGCACGAGCGCCTCCTGCGCGCGGTCGCCGCCGCCTCCGCCGCCTGACCCTCCCCACCTCGAAAGGTCCCATGGCCACCACCACCGCCAAGCCCCTCACGACCGGCGACTTCAAGGTCGCCGACCTCTCCCTCGCCGCTTATGGCCGCAAGGAGATCGAGCTCGCCGAGCACGAGATGCCGGGGCTGATGAAGACGCGCGAGGAGTACGCCGCCTCTCAGCCGCTCAAGGGGGCGCGCATCACCGGCTCGCTGCACATGACGATCCAGACGGCCGTGCTGATCGAGACGCTCACCGCGCTCGGCGCCGAGGTCCGCTGGTGCTCGTGCAACATCTTCTCGACGCAGGATCACGCGGCCGCCGCGGTCGCCGTCGGCCCGAACGGCACGCCGAAGGACCCGCAGGGCGTGCCCGTCTTCGCCTGGAAGGGCGAATCTCTCGAGGAGTACTGGTGGTGCACCGAGCAGGCCATCAACTGGCCCGGGAAAGACGGCACGGGCTACCCGAACATGATTCTCGACGACGGCGGCGACGCCACGATGCTCGTCCACAAGGGCAAGGAGTACGAGGCGGCCGGGGCGGTGCCGGACCCCGCCGGCGCCGAGTCCGAGGAGTTCCAGGTCTTCCTCTCGCTGCTCCAGCGCTCGATCGCCGAGGACCCGCAGCGCTACACCCGCGTCGCCGAGGGCATCCTGGGCGTCACGGAGGAGACGACGACCGGCGTCAACCGGCTCTACCAGATGCAGCAGACCGGGGAGCTCCTGTTCCCGGCCATCAACGTCAACGACTCCGTGACGAAGTCGAAGTTCGACAACCTCTACGGCTGCCGGCACTCGCTCGTCGACGGCATCTTCCGCGCGACGGACGTCATGCTCGCCGGCAAGGTCGCCGTGGTCTGCGGCTACGGCGACGTCGGCAAGGGCTCGGCCGCCTCGCTGCGCGCCCAGGGCGCCCGCGTCGTGGTCACCGAGATCGACCCGATCTGCGCGCTGCAGGCGGCGATGGAGGGCTACGACGTCAAGACCCTCGAGGACGTCGTGGAGACCGCGGACGTGTTCATCACGACCACGGGCAACAAGGACATCATCCTCGCCGACCACATGGCCCGCATGAAGCACGGGGCGATCGTCGGCAACATCGGCCACTTCGACAACGAGATCGACGTGGCGGGCCTCGCGAAGGTCCCGGGCGTCGAGCGGATCAACATCAAGCCGCAGGTCGACCAGTGGCGCTTCTCCGACGGCCGCGCCATCATCCTGCTCTCCGAGGGCCGGCTGCTCAACCTCGGCAACGCGACGGGCCACCCGTCCTTCGTGATGTCGAACTCGTTCACGAACCAGACGATCGCCCAGATCGAGCTGTTCACCAAGTCGGATGACTATGAGAAGAAGGTCTACGTGCTCCCCAAGCACCTCGACGAGAAGGTCGCCCGGCTGCACCTCGACGCGCTCGGCGTGAAGCTCACGACGCTGCGCGAGGACCAGGCCGCCTACATCGGCGTCCCGGTCGAGGGGCCGTTCAAGAGCGATCAGTACCGCTACTAGGCAGGCCCCTTGGCCTCCATCGCGGACCCGGGCCTGGCCCCGCGCGGTCAGGCCCGCATCGAGTGGGCGGACGGGCAGATGCCCGTCCTCCGCTCGATCCGCGAGCGCTTCGCGGCCGAGCGGCGGCTCGAGGGAGTGCGGGTGGCGGCCTGCCTGCACGTCACCGCCGAGACGGCGAACCTCGTCCGCGCGCTGATCGCGGGCGGCGCCCGGGTCGCGCTCGCCGCCTCCAACCCGCTCTCCACCCAGGACGAGGTGGCGGCCGCCCTCGTCGCCGAGCACGGCGCGGAGGTCCACGCGGTGCGCGGCGAGGACGCCGACGCCTACGCCGCCCACGTCGCCGCCCTCGTCACGGGCGCGCCGCAGGTCACGCTCGACGACGGCGCGGACCTCCTCACGGTCGTGCACGCCGGCCGCCCCGACCTGCTTGAGGGCATGCTCGGCGGCACGGAGGAGACCACCACGGGTCTGCTGCGCCTGCGCGCGCTCGAGGCCGAGGGGCGGCTCGCCTGCCCCGTCATCGCCGTCAACGAGGCGCGCACCGAGCGGCTCTTCAACGACAGCTACGGGACGGGCCAGTCGACGCTCGACGGGATCCTGCGCGCCACGAACCTCCTGATGGCGGGGCGGACCTTCGTGGTGCTCGGCTACGGCTGGACGGGCAAGGGGATCGCCCTGCGCGCCCGCGGCGCCGGCGCCCAGGTGATCGTCTGCGAGATCGACCCGATGCACGCGCTCGAGGCCCGCATGGAGGGCTTCGAGGTCATGCCCTCGCTCGTCGCGGCGGAGCGCGGCGACGTCTTCGTCACCGTCACCGGATCGCGCCAGGTGCTCAGCACGGAGCACTTCGCCCGCATGAAGGACGGCGCGGTCCTCGCCAACGCGGGCCACTTCGACATCGAGATCGACCTCTCCGCCCTGCGCGAGGCGGCGAAGGGCGGCGTGCGCGAGGTGCTCCCGCTCGTGGAGTCCTACGACCTCGGCGACGGCCGGGCCCTCAACCTGCTCGCCTCGGGCCGGGTCGTCAACCTCGCCGCCGGCCAGGGCCACCCGGCCGCGGTGATGGACATGTCCTTCGCCAACCAGGCGCTCGCCGTCGAGCACCTGGTGGTCCGCGAGGGCCGGCTCCCGGCGGGCGTCCACCCCGTCCCCGACGCGATCGACGCCGAGGTCGCGCGGCTCAAGCTGGCCTCCCTCGGGGTGGAGATCGACGCCCCCACCGCCGCGCAGCGCGAGTACAACCGCTCCTGGGGGTGAGCGTGCGGCGCGCGGGTAGGATGGCGCCCCGATGACCGCCGAGGGGCTGACCGCGAGCGTGGAGAAGATGCGCGCGGCGGGCGTCCACCAGGCGGCGATCGACACCTTCCGCCACTACTTCGAGCGCCTGGCGGCGGGCGAGACGGGGCTGCTGCCCGAGTCCGAGATCGAGCCGCTGCGCGAGCTGCCCGACGCCGAGCGGCTCACCGAGCAGGCGCCGGCCGAGCTCGTCGACCAGGCGGTCGTGGTCAAGCTCAACGGCGGCCTCGGGACGGGGATGGGGATGACCCGGGCCAAGTCGCTGCTCGAGGTCAAGGACGGGATGTCCTTCCTCGACATCACCGCCCGGCAGGTCCTCCACATTCGCGAGCGGACGGGCGCGCGGCTCCCCTTCGTCCTCATGAACTCCTTTGCGACCCGCGACGACTCGCTCGCCGCGCTCGAGCGCCACCCGGGGCTTCCCTCCGACGTGCCGCCGGACTTCGTCCAGAACAAGGAGCCCAAGCTGCGCGTCGACGACCTCGCGCCGGTCGAGTGGCCCGCCGACCCGAACCTCGAGTGGTGCCCGCCCGGCCACGGCGACCTCTACACCGCGCTCGTGAGCTCGGGGATGCTCGACGCGCTGCTCGAGCGCGGCTACCGCTACGCGTTCGTCTCGAACTCCGACAACCTCGGCGCCACCTTCGACCCGCGGATCCTCGCCTGGTTCGCGTCGCGCGGGATCCCGTTCATGTCGGAGGTCTGCGACCGCACGGAGGCCGACAAGAAGGGCGG